>JAOARK010000022.1 GCA_025210575.1 Schleiferiaceae bacterium | reverse complement strand
TCAATGCCTTCCGCTTTTCTTAAACCTGTCATCACATATTCATTGTATCGATCAGAATTGCTGAGAACTTCTTGCTCTGAAAAAGACAAGTTTGAATTTACATTTTTAATGTACTGTGCATTATTGGCCACATTCCATTGCCTGTTTTTTCCGTCAAAAGAATGCGCAGAGGGACCAATACCCAGATAAGGAACACCCTTCCAATAAGATGCATTGTGTTGTGATCTAAAACCCTCTTTTGCAAAATTGCTTATCTCATAATGCGCATAACCTGCTTTTTTCAATTCATGACAAAGCACTTGATAATCAATCGCTGCCTTTTCATCTTTGGGCAAAGTAGTCTTACCTGTTTTCACAAAGTGATGTAATGCCGTTTTCTCCTCAACCATGAGCGCATAACTTGAAATATGAGGAATCCCAAAATTGATCATCTGCTCAATATTTTCTTGCCAATGACCGTGAGGTAATCCATAGATGAGGTCAGCTGTGATGTTAGTAAAACTATAATCCTGAGCCAAGCGCAAAGACCTGTTTGCTTGCTCTCCATTATGCGCTCGATTCATCCAAACAAGGTCTTCCTCAAAAAATGATTGTATTCCTATGCTTAATCGGTTGACCCCTTGTTTTTTCCAAGTTGTAAGTTTTTCGGAGTCTATATCATCGGGATTCGCCTCTAGAGTTACTTCGACATTATCTTGTACGTTGTGGTACTTGTGAATAGAATCGAAGATCAATTCCAAGTCTTTTTCAGATAGAAGGCTGGGAGTTCCTCCTCCAAAATAAACCGTTTGAATCTTTTCATCATCCAAATAATCCTTTCGAATTTCGATTTCTTTGGTTAGTGCCCTAACCAGATCTTCTTTCACTTTAAGTGAAGTTGAAAAATGAAAATTGCAATAATGGCATGCCTGTTTGCAAAAAGGTATATGCAGATATATGCCCGCCACTATTTTGGTGTTGCCTGATTTAAAAACTCCATAAATACCGCCTTTTCTAAAGTGTATTCTTGAGCTGCCACGACTTTACCTTTCGGGTTAAGCAGAACAAAAAATGGTTGGCGATCACTATCAAAATTCTGTTTTTCTATTGCAATCCAATATTGGCCTTTCGTTTTAAATTCTCCCTTTACATCTCCGGTAGATTCATCAAACGGTGTTCTATCATCTACAAACAAAGCATAGCAATGTAAAGACGAATAAAGCTTCGCCACTTCAGGCATTTCCAGCAGAACTTCCTCCATTTTACGTCCGTTAACAGCTCCATACCCTGTAAAGTACAGTAAGGAATAGGTTTTCTCTTGCTTACCTTTTTTCTTGATCTCTGTAAAACTAAATGAGCTATCAGTGGAGATCGCAAATGAATCTATGAAGTATGATGTTCTTTCTGCCTTTTCTGCATACGCAAAAAACACATCTTGCAAATTTTCATTCCAAAGGTTCTCTTTCTCAACAAAATCAGCTAATCGCTCTTTATCAATTTTTTGGAAAATCAAGGCCTCCTCGAACATCTCATTCTCCTCTTCAAAAAGTTGGGGTGTCACTTCAAGTTGAATTACTTTTAAGTAACCCACTATTTTCGTTTTGGAAGCTAAATAGGCTTCATCTTTGGTCGCCAACTCTAAGATCTTTTTAAAATCTTCATTTGTTTTTACTTCATTCTGCGAAGCGAGCTCGACCATTAAACTGCCAATATTTGTGGGTTGTGCGAGCACTAGCGAATCATCAGAATCAATATCTAAACACCCCAAAAAAAATGTATAGGTCTTGTACAGTTCTTCCGGGTTATTTCTCAATTCATCCTTATAAATGAAAGCAGGTTCTTTCATGAACTCAACACAGTCTAACGATTGGCTCTGAGCCAAGAAAACCGAAAACAATAAACCCAACGAAAGAATTATTCTCATGATCACAAATTTTTAGGCAACAATACTCTAAATGTTGTTCCTTTTCCAACTTCGCTCTGGGCTACGAAAATTTTCCCTTTGTGGTAATCTTCGATTATTCTTTTGGCTAGAGAGAGCCCAAGTCCCCAACCTCGTGCTTTGGTGGTAAAACCTGGGCGGAACACGGCAGATTGTTGTGCTTTGGCAATTCCCTTTCCATTATCTGTAACATCCAAACGAATGAACTTTCCCTGATCCGTGAGCTCAAGGTCCACTTCTCCACTTCCTTCTAATGCATCTACCGCGTTTCTTACCAAATTCTCTAATACCCAACTAAACAATTGTGGATTAATCTGCAGGCGCTGCTCATCCATTAAATTACTGTTGAAAGTAAGCTTCACTTTTTTTGAAACCCGCGATTGCAAATAATTAAAAGATTTTGAAACCGTTTCGTTCACAAATTCATCAGACATCTGCGGCATACTGCCGATCTTAGAAAAGCGATCGGTGATCATCTGAAGGCGACTCACATCTTTTTCCATTTCTGTGAGCGCCATTTCGTCTGCATTTTGAGAGCGCAATATTTCAATCCATCCCATTAAAGAAGATAATGGAGTACCAATTTGATGAGCGGTCTCTTTGGCCATTCCTGTCCAAACCCGATTCTGCTCACTTTTACGTGAACTACTAAAAAGTAAATAAGCAATTATGATAAAGATGCCAATTACTGCAAGTAAGATGATCGGGTATATTCGAAGCTTAGTCAATAACAACGACTC
>JAOARK010000246.1 GCA_025210575.1 Schleiferiaceae bacterium | reverse complement strand
TGTGTAGATATTCAGGGCTTGATTTTGTTTTTGATACCCCAGAATAGGAAGAATATTCAACTCCGCATAAGCCTCAATTCCAATGTTTCTTGAATCGGCAACATTGGTCCTTAGTCGATAAGTGCTGAATAATAATGAATCTGTTTTTAGTACTTGACCAATTCGATCGTTGTAATAGATCATAAAACCGGTAACATCAAAACTGAAATATTTACCCGCTGTTCCTCTAAAACCAATATCTGCGCTAAATCCCTTCTCATCCTTTAGGTTTGGATCAACCCTGTAGTTCGGGTTAACGATGCGCATGTCGTTAAAGTTTATACTTCTGTAGTTCTGAGATATATTCGCATAGAATTCTTTATTGTCTTTCGGTTTATAACTCATCCCTATACCTGCAAGAACAAAAGCCCTAGAATTAGTTCTGTTATCTTCTACCCTTTCGCGATAAATTTCATTCCCGGCTAAGTCATATTGAATGTTGTTATAGTAACCATCTGCATTGGTGTTGATATACTCGAATCGTAATCCAGGTGTTACACTCAACTTTGAGTTTAAATGAAAAATGTTTTCTGTAAAAATGGCTAGGTTTTGACTTGGGAAATCATACTCGCTATGTTCTAGATCGTTTGGATGGAGGTAATAAAAATCAGGGCCTGAGCCGTCATTCCCTAAACCTTGCTTACGGTTGGTAAAACCGTTATAGTATCGTGTTCCAATTAAAAATGTGGAAGGGTTATTTAAGAATGAATAGCTATGCAACACCCGAAGCTCTGCTCCAAAATTTTGATACTTGTCCATCAACAAATTGCGTTCTATTCCAGGATCTACGCGAGTGATCTTTCCTAAAAAGCCTAAAGCGTCTCTCCCCGCAATCAACCCAAAAAGCATCAAATTCGCATTTGTATTGGCATTGATCTTATAGTCTGCTTTCAACGATGCTAAGTTCCATCTCACTTGAAACCAATTCCGTTCTCTTATGGATTGTCTTGGGTCCTGCTGAAACATGGCATCGGAAAGACCACCAGGTTGTTGGGCTAAATAATACATATGCGTGTATTCCACCCCAATTTTCAATCTGTCGGTAATATCGTATTGAAGATTCAAATGGGCATTTTGAACATCGAACTGCGAGTTCGGACGCCAACCATTACCAGTTTTAAATTGATAAAACCCATAATACCTAAATCGGTTCGCTGAACCTCCTATGCTGTTAAAGCTATTGAATAAGCCAAATGAACCTAAAGTCTGCCTAGAGGTAAACTCAAATGGTTTATCAACTGGCCCTTCCCTTAATTTGAAATTTACAAAGCCTCCAAATTGAGTTCCATACTGCAATGAAGCCGCCCCTCTTACAATTTCGATTCGCTCGATGGCTTCAGTTGCTGGTGAGTAATAACTTTCAGGATACCCTAAGGCATCTGCACTAATATCATAACCATTTTGGCGTGTATTAAAATTGGAAACACGATTCGGGTTCAAACCTCTTCCTCCAATCCCTAACTGAATTCCAGCTCCATCGCTCTCCCAGATATTTAATCCTGCCACCTTCGCGTAAATCTGACGACTATTATTCGTAGCTAAATTGGCTTGAATGTCCTCAAGTAATACTACTTCACTTTTTTTGCCCGCGTAAATGGCTGTTCCTTCTACAAAGTCTAAAGTAGCTCTACCAAAATCATTTTCTTTTTCTTCGGTCAATTCAATGACATTTAACTCTTCTTTGTTAACCCGTAGTTGGTATTCTTGCCTTCGAAGCTGCACATCCACGTAAACTTCTTTGGTTAAGGACGAGTATCCAAAAGCTGAAATTTTCAAAGTATATGTACCTTTCTTAAGGTGTGGAAAATTAAAATCTCCGTTAAAATCTGTAGAAGTCTTGTAACCAATAGGAGTCAGCGTGACTAAAGCCTCAACTATTGGAGCATTATTCTCATCTACAACAGTTCCTGACAAATTGAATTGCGCGAAAGCATGTAAATGGTTTAAAGCGATAAAAGCGAATATGTAGAATCTAGTCTTCAAAAGGCAGTATCCAACTTCTGTGTTTATGATTGTATTCTTCTTTGGCTAAATCCACATTGGGGTCTATAAACGGCTTACTCATTGCTCCATTTAATGACACAAAACTATCCACATACACTTCTGGTTCATTCACTCCATCCACTTTAGCTTGATCTCTTAAAAAGTGAGCAAATTGAAGTATCATATCTGGCTGTGTCGCCATCATCTTCTCCTGATTCGGAGTGAGGTAATCATAATTTTTTGCTTCCCATTCTCTATTGGTCTCCGGATCTTTTATTCTAAATGAAGCGTAACCTGCTTTCTCCATGAGCATAACACGCCATGAAAAACGATATCCTTCTTCATTCCAAAACAATTCTCCAGGATACAAGCTATACCTAAATGGAAGCAAGACCTGAACTGCAAAAAATAGAGCTAGAAGAATTGCAGGCCACTTTTTATTCTGAACGTAAATTCTAGAATACTCAATATCATTCTTTTGGGTTGGAACTAATCTTTTCATTCCATTGATCAATTTGATGTGAAATGAATCTGAAAAGAAGATCAATGTAGCCCCGATCATAACAAATGGAAATACTCCGATTGGGAACAACGTGGCTGTTGAAACATGAAAAGCGATCACAAAGAAATAGGCAATAGGTCTGTATTTCTTAATGGCTAAAAAGAAAGGAACCAATAAATCGTAAATAGCTCCAAACCAAGAAGCAAAAAATGCGACCCAAGTCTTACCCAATAAGGCACCTACAAAAGGTATTTGAGATTGAGCAGGCAGCCATAGTTTTAGCGGCATTGCCCTGAAAAGCCAATCGTAATTGAGCTTAGCAACACCCGCAAAGAAGTAAACAATTCCTAATTGCAACTTAAAAACTCCAACAGTCCATAAAGGAACGTGTGTTCTCTGTAAAGCAGGATTTCTAAACACATCTACAGAAAAATAGCGATGTGCTGGAACCCAAATGAGCAAAAAACAAACAAGACTTACGAAATAATAGTGATTGAGGTAATTGGTCTTATCTAGCAATTCCACATAAGTAAAAAGCAGAAAGGCCAAAGTAGCTGAGAAACGATAGAAGAAACCCAAAGCAACTCCCAAGAAACTAGTAGCCATTAGGGCAAAGACAACATACATCCCTTGCTCCCCCAGTGGTTTCACCCAGTCAAATCCAAGATAGGTGAAGAAATAGTCTGGAGCTATGTATTGATCATGTATCCATCCTTTTAACGCAAAACGGATTACACTAAAAAACATAATGCCACCAAAAATGATTCTAAAAACCACCAATGGGGCAATGTGCGTTGAAGATGATATGTAATCTAGCGCTTTTCTCATCTATCAATCTCCATCATTGTCTTGATAGGTGATCAACACACCTAATCTTGATGGCATATCTACCTTAAATAGTACAATGAGTTTCTGAAGTTCAGCATAAGCCGCTTCTACTTGACTTTGATTGCTAATTATATAATCTGATAAGGGGCTTTGCAGTCCTGACAGTGCTTGTTCGGCAACCTTAAGTTGCTCTCTTATTTGTGTATCCACATCTTGTGCGCCAATAGCAATCAAATGGTCATCAAGTCCTTCTCCATCAGTTCCATCCCATTTTTTACCAATGTACATTCTTCTAATGGCCTCAAGGTTCTCTAGGGCTAGATCTAATGAAATTTCACTGTAATAAGCTTCACAATTTTCTGGTATGGCTATTCCAAGAGAACGAATTCCAACAGGAATGCCAATCTTACCATCGCGAAGAAAACGCTCGAAATGCTGATTCAAGGCGTTTACTAACATCCCTGTACCACTTCCTACATCCGTTCCTTTTTGATTTACAAAATGATCTATGTAATTCCCTCCAGTTGCCAACCATTGGGTGTGTACCTCTGAAATTTTATTCATCACTTCTTCCGCACATTCCTTCAAAAACTGTTTGCGGTTTGGATCTGCTGAAAAATCTGAAATCACAGAATCAGCATCCGTGTGAAAAATTAGATAATCAATTGCTGGTAGGCCTTTGGCGTCTGAAAAGGTCAACTGATCAAGATTCCATTGCCCGGAGGCTATCGCGTTTTCAATTTTTAAGGTATCCGTAGGATAGGTGTTTGAATTTCCGCGTAAAGCAACATTTTCAGCTGGACCAAATTCATAGGGTGTAATTAACTGCAATGCATGATAAGCCGCAAAAAACTTGTTCTTAACCGCAACAAGTTCAGTTGTATTTGGTGTGGCATTGAAATCCTCAATTGCGTCAACTAAAGATTGTATTTCTTCTAATGCAAAAGTATAAGACGGTATAATAACATTGTGCCCCATGTTTTCTAACATGGGGCCTCTGTTATAAGAACTGCCAGGATTTGACTCTGGTTTATTACATGCCAAAAGCAATAAAACCGAAGCGAAAATTCCGAAATTTTTCATTTTAAAGAATGTTCTTTACATCATCAAGCTCATAGGTAGAGCTCAATGTATCGATCAACAAGTTGAGTTCTGTAGCAGTAACAGTCCACAAATTTGTTCCTAAAGTGTTGTCTAACAAAGTTTGTACTTCCGTTGGATCCATTTTTCTGTACTCCGGATTCGCATATTTTAATGCTCTTGTAAATGCGTAACACTCACTCAACACGTGGAGTAAATCTCCCATATCCGTTGTGCTCTTTGCTTCATTTGCATAGTGAATAGCAGTGGCTGCAACAAGCTTGTTGAAGTGATTCATCACTCTGGCTTTGCCATCGTATTTCTCTGAATCTTTTTTCGCAACAATAGCCGCTCGGCCTTTTCTAAATCCAAACATGATTGATTCATTCAACCCTAAAGCAGCATCAGAGGTGTTGCTATATTTTGCCCAATAACGTGGAGATTCGTTTCCTTGATAATCTGAAGTAAAATCCACTGGTGCACCAAAATAGCCGAAAGCCTCATCCCAATGGTGCTCCATATCAGTATAGTTTTTTACTGGATCAACATTCGTATTGTCAACAGTAGGACCAATTTTAGCATCGGATAAATAAACGTTGGCAATCTGATAGAAGAAAGTACCTCCCATCAAACCTTTTTCAAACATCTGCGTATACTCAAATCCGTTCGCATCAACCAAGATGGTCTTGTTGTTGCTTAAACGAGCAATCAATCCAGCAGTCCCATCCGCAGCAATTGCCCCGTTATTGGCATCAACGCTTTTAGCGGCAGCTTCTTTTAAGATGTTTTCAAAATAAGTTTGATCCAGATCAAAGGTTTTATTCTTCAATTGCTTGGTAGATGAGAAAGTGAAGTTTCCATTTCCATCCCCATTGGCATTTTCGAACATAGCCAATAGATCTGCTTCATCTATAATATAACCGCCATCACCTTGGGTCAACATAGACTTCATTTCACCTAATTGGTTCAATCGATCGGTTTGACCTGAGTAAGAAACAGAACTGTTACCTTCTCTGGTGAATTCATACGTAGAAGGAACGCTTAACGGTTGATCTACAACTTCATTGTTTTTTTCGCATGAAATCAAAGTAGAGATGGCAGCTAATCCAACAGCAAGTTTTAATGATTTGTACATAGTTTATATCGTGTAAAAAGTCTTATTTAATTTTATTTAGACTAATTCTAAATAGCGCTGCAATAATAAAAATTATCCCTATCCGTAATGTTGATTTATCTCAGTTTTTAGGTTAAAATTTTAAATCGAACTGAGAGTCTTTATTCTCAAAGAGTTTAACTTAAAACACTATTAAAAAATGTCGGGAAGTTCATTTTGTTTCGCACTTAAAAGTCTGCATTATGTATATTGAGCGAATCAATTAGAGAGAGAACTTATCATATACATGGAAGATTTTATTGGCTTTTTCACCCATCTCACTCCAATACAAAAAGTATTATGGATCACCGCTTGTTTGACCTTTTTCTGGTTACTCGAAGGTGCAAAGCCTTTGTTTGGTGGAGCGTACAAAAAATGGAGTCACGCAGGCAAGAATCTCATTTTCCTGGGCTTTACCATGATTATCAATCTGGTTATGGGCGCCTTGACTGCTGGCATGTTTGCATGGGGTGATTCAGAAAATTTTGGACTATTAAAAATGGTTGAATGGCCTTGGTGGTTAGAGTTGTTGATCACTGTGATGTGGATTGACCTAATCGCGCAATACACGGTTCATTACTTTTTGCATAAGGTTAAATGGATGTGGAAATTCCACATGGTTCATCACAGCGATACAATGGTAGATGCCACAACAGGAACGCGTCACCATCCTGGCGATTATCTAATACGCGAGGTATTGGCATTGGCGGCAACTGTTGCTTTAGGTGCCCCATTTGCCTATTACATGTTTTACCGAATGAGCAGCGTTTTGTTTACCTATTTTTCTCATGCTAACATTAGACTTCCAGATTGGTTAGACAAGAGTTTAAGTTTGGTCTTCATCACTCCGAATGTTCACAAATTCCATCATCATTTTGAAAGGCCATGGACCGATACCAACTTCGGGAACATCTTTTCTTTTTGGGATAGAATCTTTGGAACCTTAGTTTATGATGATCCTAAAAAAGTTAAATATGGTTTGGACGTTCTAGATGATGCCACAGCTGGAGATGTAAAGTACCAGCTAAAACTTCCTTTTAACGACTCTATTAAAACAGATTACTAATTAAAGTGTATTGTGTGTCCCATCGCAATAGGGAGGGTTTTTAGTCTGTTTACATTGACATAACCATACATCATCTGTTTTAATCGGTTTTACAACCAAAGGAAGTTGATCGCTCCCTTTTTTATGGGTCATATCGCAAAACGGCTGATCCACGGACTTACCACATGCACACCACAAATAAGACTTACCTTCTTCTAACAGTACT
>JAOARK010000245.1 GCA_025210575.1 Schleiferiaceae bacterium | reverse complement strand
TTACAAAGACCATAAACCGTTTCTTGAGCTTTAACCAGTACAATTTGGTTACCCTCTTCTGCCACTACAGTTTCTACAATAGGTTGAGGTTTCTTAATGTTCTTTGGAATGAACAAAACCGTACCTATCTCCAGACCATTAGCCGCTTCAGGGTTTTCTTGGATAATCTCTTCTATGGTTAGACCATATCGTTTCGATAATCCATATAGGGTCTCCTTGGGCTGTACTTGATGTTTTACATAATTAGTATCAACCCTGTTCGATGCTTTTGGCAATCGCTCAGCAGGAATTACAAGGATATCTCCTTCTCGAATTTTGTATCCCTTGAAATTCGGATTTACACTATAAAGCTGCTCCTCGCTAATATTGTACAGCTTAGTTATGCCGTAAACTGTTTCTCCTTTTTTTACCGTATGTGTTCTATACTTGCTTTGGGCATGTAGGCCTATGCCAGTAATCAGTAATAAAAGAAGAAAAATGCGCTTCATAGATGTTGTTTAAGGGTACACAATAATAACTCTTGAAATGAGAAATTATTCCCACTCAATGGTTGCAGGCGGTTTAGATGAAATATCATAAACCACTCTATTTACACCCTTTACTTTATTAATAATGTCGTTGCTTACTTTGGCTAAGAACTCGTAAGGCAAATGAACCCAGTCCGCGGTCATTCCATCCGTGCTTTCTACAGCTCTTAAAGCTACAACTTGCTCATAGGTACGTTCATCACCCATTACGCCAACGCTTTGCACCGGAAGCAAGATTGCTCCAGCCTGCCAAACATCATCGTACAAGCCGCTATCTTTTAAACCTTGAATGAAGATGTGATCTACCTCTTGCAGAATTCTTACTTTCTCAGGAGTAATGTCGCCTAGAATACGAATCGCCAATCCCGGTCCTGGGAAAGGATGACGTCCTAACAATTCATCGTCAATACCCATAGCACGACCAACACGTCTTACCTCATCTTTAAATAGCATACGCAATGGCTCCACAATTTTCAATTTCATAAAATCGGGTAAACCACCAACATTGTGATGAGACTTAATTGTTGCGCTTGGTCCTTTCACAGAAATAGACTCGATAACATCAGGGTAAATGGTTCCTTGACCTAACCAAGAAACGTCTTGGATTCTGTGAGATTCAACATCGAATGTTTCAATAAACACACGACCAATGATCTTCCTTTTTTCTTCAGGATCTTTAACGCCCGCTAGTTCTTTTAAGAATTCAGCAGATGCATCAACTCCCGTTACGTTCAATCCCATTCCCTCGTATTGTTTCAACACGCTGTCGAACTCATTTTTACGAAGAAGGCCATTATTCACGAAAATACAATGCAAGTTATCTCCGATAGCTTCTGAAAGTAGTACTGCCGCAACCGTAGAATCAACACCACCGCTCAATCCAAGTACTACTTGCTCGTCACCAACTTTCTTTTTTAGATCTTCAATAGTAGACTCAACAAAAGAAGCAGGTGTCCATTCACCATGACAACCACAAATGTGGTTTATAAAGTTGCCTAATAAGGTTAATCCATCCTTAGAATGATAAACCTCGGGGTGGAATTGAATTCCATATGTTCTCTCGCCTACTACGTGATAACCTGCAACTTTCACATCATGTGTAGAAGCAATTACCTCGTAGTTTTCGGGCAAGTTCATAATCGTATCTCCGTGGCTCATCCAAACCTGAGAACCTACAGGAACATTTTTAAACAAAGGAGAATCTCCAACTTCTGAAAGATTTGCTCTACCATACTCTCTATGTTTTGAAGGTGCTACTTCACCTCCAAAGAAATGAGCCATGTATTGTGCTCCATAACAAACTCCCAATAATGGAAGCTTTCCTTTGATCATACTCAAATCAGGGTGAGGTGCTTTTTTCTCTAAAGTAGAGTGTGGGCTACCCGACAAGATTACCCCTTTAATATCATCAGTAATTTCCGGAATATTGTTGTATGGATGAATTTCACAATACACGTTGAGTTCTCTTACTCTTCTTGCAATTAGCTGAGTATATTGAGAACCAAAATCTAAAATCAGAATTGTTTCTTGCATGCGGCAAAAATAGTATTGATATTGAATTTATATACGCGCTTTACGCAATTATTCTCCGCGTATTTTTCACGCTAAAATTCAAGTAATTCATCCATTACTGAAAAGATGAATTTGACCCAGTATTTATGTTCTGGTTTCATAAGACAAGAGCGTAAACAAACCAAATAATCTTGATCTTTTTCTATGGATTGTAAATGCTCAGGCAACATAGAAATGGGGTACTTGTACAAAGCCAAATGAACATCCTGATCGGTACATGCGTCAAACAGCATTGCAGATGCATCTGAAATCGCAGATGCACGTTCTCCTCTGGGAGCCCATAGAACTATATCGAGTTCAGGCTGAAAAAAGGTGATGAACTTATCAGACATCTTGAGCATCATGTACAATTCGTTCGCGGCTTGTAATGAATCATCTAAACGTTGAGCAAATTCTCCTTTTGCTATAAGTGGAAATTGCTTTTGCGTAGCCCATAAAGCCACAGCTGCTGCTCCTGGACGGCTGCATTCTAAACTGATCTCCCCTAAGTGCAGATCTCCAGAAGTGAAATATGTATAGGGAGAATCATGGCTGTAATATTTACCCACCTCTGGGTTTTTGAATAAAATACATCCACAACCATAAGGTTGCATACCATGTTTATGTGGGTCGATTACAATAGAATCTGCCTCCTGAACCAATCCGTATTGTTTTTTGGCATAAGGAGTTAACCTCCCCGCTATACGGTAATAACCACCATAAGCCGAGTCGATATGTACCCGAGTATTGTATTTCTTCGCTAGTCTCAAAATATCTTCTAATGGATCTATTGCACCTGCCGAAGTTGTGCCTAATGTGGCCACAATGGTACCTACGTCTCCAGCGATGAGATGCATTTCAAGATTTTCCATATTCATCCTACCCAACGAATCAACCTCAATGGAACTATATGGTATCTTCAAAACTTCTGTAATGCGGCTATGCGTATAATGCGCCTGTTCTGAACCCACTATTTTCTTACCAGGATGAACTTTAGAAGCCACCCACAAGGCTTCTAGATTCGCCATAGTTCCTCCACCTGTAAGGTGACCTAAATGTTGTTTAAATCCCACCATCTCTGCAAGCTCAGCTACAGCTTCCTTTTCCATAGCAGAGCTTTCTATGCCTCCATCTAGTGCATGATTGTTTGGGTTTACTTGCAAAGCCAACTCATACGCTTTTCTCGCTACAGGGTGCGGAGGCTTTATCATTTGCCCAGCATACAAAGGGTGATGATAGGGGTAATTATTCCCCATACGGTTGTAAACCTCTTTTAGAATGTTAGCGTCTGCCTTGTCTCGATCTACATAATTAGGAAGGTCGAACAACTTTCGAATATCTTTTTCCATGACTAGATTATTCCCAAAAACATTAATGCACCCAAAGCTATAAGCAAGATTCCCACAATATTATGAACAGTAGCCATTGTCACTTTATGGATGACTTTCTTTCCAAGGTAAGCTCCGAGAAATGCAAATAAGGTTGCGAGTGTTATTACTCTGCTATTCTCAGTAATAAAATCCACATCATATTTAGACCAGTAAACGGGTATTCTTGTTATATCAACGGCTAAAGCTATAGCTACTACAGTAGCAATGTATACCTTCTTATCGAGGTTCGCCTTCACCAAGAACATACTCCTCAACGCTCCTTGATGCCCACTCAACCCTCCAAAAAATCCTGAGATGAAGCCTCCTGGTAATAGCCATTTTTCAGATACATGCATTTTCTTAAATCCTGAAGACAATTCAGCGAAGGCAAAAAATATCATCAATACTCCAATAGTCGCATTTAAGGGCAAAATGGAAATTGCACCATTGGTGTACCAAGGCTCACCCTCGTCTAATTGTAAAAGCAATCGGGCACCTAAAAAAGCACCTACCATTCCTGGTAAACCAAATCTTAATACCACCTTCCATTCTACTTGCTTGTACAGCATACCCATTTTGAAAAAGTTGTTGAGCACATGAACAATAGCAGTCATACCCACGGCTATCTCTACAGGAAAAAATAGAGCAAATACTGGAAGCATTAATGTTCCTAATCCGAAACCAGAGATTAATGTTAATCCTGATGCCAGAATAGCCACCACATAGATTACGATTTCACTCATTTACTCCGAGATTAAAGTGAACTCATTTGCAAAAGGATCGATGGACTCAAGCACCTGCGCTACAAAATCATCGCCTAACATTAAGTACAGCTTACAGAAATTGTCTTTCCGCTCTTGAAGTCCGTTTCCGGGAAAGAGTTCGTTCTTTATTTCTTGTAGCATTCTTAATTTGTCACCTTCATGTCGTTTGGCGTTTCTAACTACTTTCTTCTCTAGTCGCATTAAGCCATTTAATATTCTTGCGCGCTCTGCTTCCACCGAAGATGTTAAAGTTGAGTCTAACTCTTCAACAAAATTGTGCCATCCATTTAAGGTGCGATTCCAAGCTTCTCGTTGAATTTTAAAATTGCTATCAATAGCCGTATTTCTCTTAATCAACATGGTAGTCAATTCATTATAGGGCGTAAAAAGATCAACTGGCTCTAAATCCAATTTTTCAATTTTTCTGGATATATTTTTCGGTATAACCCCTAATGAGTTTCTTAATCTCAGAATAGGAAAAGGAACTTTAAATGACTCGAACATAGACTTTAATTGAAGCCAATAAGCTAATTCTCCTCCACCGCCTATGTAGCACAAATTAGGTAGGATCACCTCTTGATACAGAGGTCTAAGAATTACATTAGGACTGAATCTCTCTGGAAAATTCTCTAGTTCAGAAAGTATCTCTTCTTCCGAAAATTGATATGCCCCATCTGATGTTGCAAACCCATCTTCCGTCTTTGTAATTCTATCTCTGTAGTTGTCTAAAAGGTAAAACAGATTTATGTCTCTTGCATTTACCTGAGTTTTATATCCAAGCTTTCTGAGCTCATTACTACTTTCATCAACTGATTCTTGCCCCGTTTGCTTAAGTAATTCTTGCTTAAAGTAAGGCGCAACTTGATTCTTTAGGGCATGATCATCACCATCAATTATTATGAGCCTTTTAGAGCCAAATAGTTCATTTACAATATACCGTGTAGCATCAGCTAAGTTTTCATGCTGATAGGCTGTATCAAAAAGTGAAGTCAAGAATTTGGAACGCTCACCGTTGGGAAAATGAAACCCCAAGTTTTCAAGCGCTTTTAAACAATTTTTCACCTCCATTCTTCCAACAGCCCCACTTTCTTCAGTATTCCAAGAAATCTTGTGCCCATGAAAATGAACGTGGTTGATCTCTTCAAAATCATGATCCTCACTCGCCATCCAAAAAACAGGAACCACATGAAATTCAGGGTGTTCCTTGTTTATCATCTCAGCCATATTAATGGCATTGGCAATTTTGTAGATAAAATATAGCGGACCTGAAAAAAGACAAAGTTGATGACCAGTTGTTACGGTAAATGTATTTCGATTGTTGAGTGTATCGATTTGAGCTTTAACCTCTTCTTGGTGGTTAAATTCACTCAAATTTGTGTATTGCTCGTTCAGGGCATTAACCAAGATTTTCCTATCCATCTCAAATCTTTGACGATCTTTTATTTGAGATTCAATAGAAGTAATATTTGCGGGTCTATTGTAAAAAGGCTGAATGCTCTCCTTTGCAGAAATATAATCAAGCATCAGCTTATTGAAGATTCCTGTTTTTGAAAAAGGAATTTGATCTATATGCATGAAGCAAATGTAATTGTAGTCCCCTGCAAAACAAATTGCGCATGTAAAATTAAAGACAAAAAAAGAGCAATTCATTTGAAAAAGAATTGCTCTTCTAACCTATACTAATGGTTATTATAATGGGGGTTGATGTGTCTAACTTGCCACTTTAATTGTATAATCTGGTGGTAGTGTTAGATGTCCTGCGTTCAACTCAGAAAAATCAATTACCTCGTTGAATCGTTTAGGTACTGTTACCGTGAACTCTGTACCCAGTTTTTGATCTGTGCAGTACAACACATATGTGCCGTCTAATTGCTTTGTCCAAAAATTTACATCTAATGTTCTCATAACTAATGGGTTTATCTAATAAGCGATGTAACCTTTCAAACTCCGCAATTTTTTTTTCATTATTCTTTAAATTGATTCCAATTCACCTTTCTTGAGATGATCATAACCACTGCTAGCGTTAAGAACAAGCCTATACTTCCAATCAGTAAAGAAGTATCTTCTAAATTGATGATGGTGAAGATGAAACCGTAAATCAATGTCATAAAACCAAAAATAATTGCACTGAATTTTGCATTCTTCAAGATCCCTTGCATGTAGAAAACTACGAGTAATATAGTGGCACTTGCAGCAATTAAATAGGCTGAATTAAACGAGAGAAACTCTGATATAGAAACCAGCAATGTGTAGAAGATTACCAATGCTAAGCCCACCAAAATATACTGAAGCGAATGCAGATTTATCCTTTGCAAAACCTGAATAAAAAAGAACACTAGAAAAGTCAGCGAAATCACAAGCATGGCGTACTTAGCACTGCGCATACTTTTTTGATATTGATTTGCGGGCAATAAGAAATCCACTCCAAAAGCATAAGGATCTAGGCTGAAGTTTTGTGTTTTAACTGTTGCCGGAATCGGACGATTCAAGTCCAAAAC
>JAOARK010000244.1 GCA_025210575.1 Schleiferiaceae bacterium | reverse complement strand
GTGTAACCGTATACCAAACTCCTCCTCGACTTAGGGTTGAAGATGAACAGCCCCCTTCGCTGTCTACATTAGAAGCATAAGTGCTTGACATGACCGTAGAAGCTGCCCCGCCCACAGATGGTGGAGGAATGATTTCTGCCGCTGAGCATTCGTCATTAGCAGTTTGTCCGTAGACGCGAATGGTAAAATCTCCCTTTTGGCCACCTTCATCATAGACCGCGATGAAGTATGTGGTATTGGCATCCGCTGCAATATAATTAGTGCGACCACCGCTGGCGGTAAACATGGAAATAAACTGATTTTTACAAGTCGTAGAAGTTGGTCCGCAAGGCCCCTCTAACACGGAAATCTCCGGTGTAAAACTGGTACCGCTCACGTATTCCGTTACGATTTCCAAATCTTGTGCATTTGCACCATTTGTAACGCTGTACCACACCACAAAATCATTGTTATCTATATTACAGGCTAGACCATTGTCTGTTAATGCATTTACTGTTGAACCTGCAACAGCCGGGGTGCTACGATCCCCAATTGTTAATGGAATTGCGTTTGCACAATGATCATTGGGCTCCGTGTTTAATGCTGTAACATTTAATTCAAACTCAGATCTCCATTGTCTCCCTGCTCCGCTGTTGATACCATCTACCAAAATGTAATAGGTTACTCCACTGTTTGCATACCAGTTAAGTTCGCTCAGCCTTCCCACTTGATCGTTGTTTGTTGCAATACAAGTCAATGCACCACATGATCCTGTAAAGACAGTTAATCTAGAATCGAAAACTGTATTTGTATTTAGCAATGTACTGGCTACCATGGGGCTACTGGCTCCAGGTGTTACGGTATACCACACCCCACCTTTACTGGCAGTTGTGGAAGAACACCCTGCTTCAGAATCTGCATTTGAGGCAAAAGTGTAGGCATGGATGGTACTTGACGCTCCTCCCACAGTTGGAGCTGGAATAGGCTCGGCATTGGAGCAATCATCATTTGCGGGTTGGCCATGGGCTTCTATGGTAAAATCACCTGTTACTCCGTTACTCGTGCTAAAGACCGCTATATAATATGTGTTTCCAGAAGTGGCACTAAACTTTATGTGTCTACCTCCATCTGATGCAAATAAAGAGGAGGAGTTGTAACAGGTTAGACTTCCACACGTTCCTTCAAAAACAGAAATATATGCAGTGAAACCATTCGTTAAAGAAGTTGTCACAACTTCAACATCTTCCGTTGCAGAGGCATTGATCTCATACCAAACTTCAATTCTACCCGTACTGAGGTTACAAATACTTAGGCCTTGTGTTATTCCATTGATCGTGGAGCCATTAAGTGTTGCACCTCCAACCGTTAAGGCAATCGCATTAGAACAATCGTCATTTACAGGTTGAGCTGAAAGAAAACCAATGAAGAGAAATATGGCGAAGGTGGATAGTATTGTTTTCATAGTAGGTTCTGTAGGATTTTACCTACCAATATAAACAATACCACAAAAAAACCCGCTTCTTACGAAGCGGGTTCCAATTTATTCAGATGAAATGATTATTTCACTTCTTCAAATTCTACGTCTTGTACATCGTCTGCACCGCCAGCATTTCCACCTTGTGCTCCAGCGTCAGGACCAGCACCTGCATCAGGCCCTGCTCCACCAGCTTCTTGCTGTGCTTTGTACATTTCTTCAGAAGCATTCTTCCAAGCTTCGTTGATCTTCTCCATTGCCGCATCAATTTGTGCAATGTCTTGAGAAGCGTGCGCTTTTTTCAATTCTTCTAAAGCTTCTTCAATAGCGCCTTTCTTATCGCCCAACTTATCTCCAAACTCTTTCAATTGCTTTTCAGTTTGGAAAATCATTGAGTCAGCACCATTGATTTTCTCCATTCTTTCCTTTTCAGCCTTATCTGCTTCAGCATTCGCTTCAGCTTCAGCTTTCATCTTGTCAATTTCTTCCTGGCTTAAACCTGAAGAAGACTCGATACGGATAGACTGCTCTTTGTTAGTTGCTTTATCTTTCGCACTTACGTGAAGAATACCGTTTGCGTCAATATCGAAAGTTACCTCTACTTGAGGAACACCTCTTGGCGCTGGTGGAATTCCATCTAAGTGGAAAGTACCTAACATCTTATTGTCTTTAAACATTGGGCGCTCACCCTGACCTACATTGATCTGTACAGAAGGTTGGTTATCTGCAGCTGTAGAGAATGTTTCAGACTTTTTGGTTGGAATCGTTGTATTCGCTTCAATCATTTTAGTGAATACAGAACCCATAGTTTCAATACCTAAAGAAAGTGGAGTAACATCTAAAAGAAGTACGTCTTTTACATCTCCTGTCAATACACCACCTTGGATAGAAGCTCCTAAAGCAACTACTTCATCAGGGTTTACACCTTTAGAAGGCTCTTTACCGAAGAATTTCTGCACTGCTTCTTGTACCGCAGGGATTCTAGTTGAACCACCAACCAAGATTACTTCATCAATCTCGCTCTTGCTCAAGCCAGCTGCTTTCAATGCAGACTCACAAGGTTCGATAGAACGATCTACTAAATCGTGAGTTAACTGATCGAACTGAGCTCTAGAAAGAGTTCTTACCAAGTGCTTAGGACCTGAAGCCGTAGCTGTGATATATGGTAAGTTAATTTCTGTTGAAGTTGTAGAAGACAATTCAATCTTAGCTTTCTCAGCAGCTTCTTTCAATCTTTGAAGTGCCATTGCATCTTTCTTAAGATCCATAGACTCTTCTTTGTTGAACTCATCTGCCAACCAGTCAATAATTCTTTGGTCAAAGTCATCACCGCCTAAGTGTGTATCACCATCCGTAGATTTTACTTCAAAAACGCCATCTCCTAACTCTAGGATAGACACGTCATGTGTACCTCCACCAAGGTCAAATACAACTACTTTTAAGTCATCACCTTTTTTATCGATTCCGTAAGCCAATGCCGCAGCTGTTGGTTCGTTAATGATACGTCTCACTTTCAAACCAGCGATCTCTCCAGCTTCTTTAGTTGCTTGACGTTGAGAATCGTTAAAGTATGCAGGAACAGTAATTACCGCTTCTGATACATCTTGTCCTAAATAATCTTCTGCAGTCTTCTTCATTTTTTGAAGTGTCATTGCAGAAATTTCTTGAGGCGTAAATAAACGGCCATCAATATCAACACGTGGAGTGTCGTTATCACCTTTCACCATTTTGTAAGGTACTCTCTCAGCTTCTGCTTGAGTATTAGAGTAACTCTCGCCCATAAAACGTTTGATAGAGTAAATAGTTTTTTGCGGGTTAGTGATAGCTTGACGCTTTGCAGGGTCACCTACTTTACGCTCACCACCTTCTACAAAGGCAACCACAGAAGGAGTAGTTCTTTTTCCTTCGCTGTTAGGGATAACAACAGGCTCGTTACCTTCCATTACCGCCACACAAGAGTTGGTTGTACCTAAGTCAATTCCAATGATCTTGCTCATTTCTATATCTTTTTATTAGTGTTTCAAAAAATTTTACGGCTAGGCATTAGTCAATCATTATGCCAACCACCAACCTGTATAAGATTGACAGAGAATGTCAGCAAAAACCTAAACTTGTTATGACAAACTGTCCTAATTACTTGAAAATAGGGTACAGACCACCCTGACAGTACACTGTATCTTGTCCGATTCTATCCGCAAATTGAAGATCGCATGTCAGCATACTTTGCACTAAAGAATCCATAGAATCATCTGTTAACTCCATTCGGTAGTTCATGGCGGCATTCATAGAAGAGAATATTCCCGCATTGGCACCATCACCACCCATGATATTTGTAAAGTGAGGTCTGTCTTGTACAACCGTATTCGCAGGAGCGTTTACATTCATGTAGGTTGTAAACTCATCTGCGGCTGAAGAAATTATAATATCGGTACCTCTGTAGAAACGGATTACACTTGTATCCACTGGAATGTTGCTTGACAAGAATCTATAATAGCTATCATAGTCTATTACGGCTACAAATGCTTGACCTCCAGTCAATCCACTTGAGGTGCGTGTTGAATGCACAAAATCAACAGAATGAACTGTGGTATCCTTATCATTCGCCAAACTCATTTCCATATAATGCAAACGGGTTCTCACCTCATAAAGCCTTCCATTTCGTGTACTCTCCCACTGAATCTTAAGTCCATTTAATGCCGTGTAATTTATACGTTGGTTCTGATTTGGACGGTCGATACCAAAATCTCTCACTATAGGAGTTGTGGCGTAAACATCATTCAAACCGAGTTCAGATTTTTCAACCACCAACTTGTATTCTCCCAAGTTCTGAAGCGGTTGATCTAGTCTGTACGTTCTGTATTCCTCCGTGGTAAAAAAGCCTGAATCCAACTCGATAGATTCATCTTTTACAAGGTCAAAAGAGTTAACGAGAGCACCATTGAGGTAATACTCAATCTTTACATTTGGTTCTTTGTAATATAAAGAATCAGGTTCGTTATTCCCTCCTGCAAAACCTTCATCACCTAAATATCCTCTATGAATTCTTATATAATTGGTATCGGTAGTTTTATCCAATATTCCGTAGATCACAGAAACATCTTTCCAAGGAGCATTCACAATAAGCTCTTTACTACAACCAATAATCAGTAAGGTAAATGCGGCAAACGCAGCGATAATTCTAAACTTCACAGTACTCAATAGTTTTCTTTATATGACCTTATAACGTAAAAAAGGTCGCCAAAGTTAGTTTTTTTTAGTTTCTATTTTTTGAGCGACTTTTGCTTGCTCGATTAAACAATGCAACTATGTCTGTAGCCAAGAAAGAATACAAGAAGATCACCACCAATTCTGTGCAAGAAATGAAGCGCAATGGTGAAAAGATTTCCATGCTTACCGCATATGATTACACCCTTGCCAAAATTGTAGATAGCGCAGGAGTAGATATTATTCTTGTTGGCGATTCAGCCAGTAATGTAATGGCCGGTCATGAAACCACATTACCTATTACACTAGACGAAATGATCTATCATGCCGCGTCAGTTGTAAGAGCTATAGACCGCTGCTTGGTTGTAGTTGATCTACCTTTCGGAACTTATCAAGGAGACACCAAAAACGCCTTGAAGTCAGCTATTCGAATTATGAAAGAAACGGGTGGCCACGCTGTAAAATTAGAAGGTGGTGTAGAGATCATCGATTCTGTGAAAAGAATCCTGACCGCTGGAATTCCAGTTATGGGTCACTTGGGTTTAACCCCTCAGAGTATTTATAAATTCGGAACATATACTGTGCGCGCCAAAGAAGAGGAAGAAGCCAACAAGCTTTTGAGCGATGCCATTGCTTTAGAAAAGGCAGGCTGTTTTGCTATTGTGCTCGAAAAGATTCCTCGAGCATTAGCCAAAAAAGTAGCAGAGACTATTTCTATTCCGGTAATAGGTATTGGCGCAGGACCAGACGTAGATGGACAAGTTTTGGTTTTGCATGACATGTTGGGCATGACACATGAATTCAATCCTCGATTTTTAAGACGATACCTGAACCTCTTTGAAGACATTAACGGTGCCGTTCAGAGTTATGTTTCTGATGTGAAGTCAAGAGATTTCCCGAACGACAAAGAGTCTTATTAATTCCTTTTTCGAAAAATGAAGTTGGACATTCTTTATGAGGATAACCATTTGGTTATTGTCAATAAACGGCCTGGTGACCTTGCCCAAAAAGACAAAACGGGTGATGATTCATTGATCGAAAAAGTAGGCGCTTACATTGCTAAGAAATACAATAAACCGGGTAAAGCTTACATCGGTTTACCCCATCGCTTAGATCGCCCTACCAGTGGTATTGTGGTACTTTGCCGCACAAGTAAATCGCTAGAGCGGATGAATCCCATCTTCAAAAACCGACAGGTAAAAAAGACCTATTGGGC
>JAOARK010000243.1 GCA_025210575.1 Schleiferiaceae bacterium | reverse complement strand
CCCTAGTGAAAGTAAAGTTTTTTTGTATTTTGCTCGCCCTTTTAAAGGGGAGACGTTCTTATTGTTTAACCTCCTTTTCTTAGTAATGAAAAGGGTTGAAGATGAAGTAGATAACGAAAGGAGAGGTGGCCGAGTGGTCGAAGGCGCACGCCTGGAAAGTGTGTATACCCCAAAAGGGTATCGGGGGTTCGAATCCCTTCCTCTCCGCTGTTTACATATTTTTAATTTGAATTTTAACCTGTAATACTGTTTAACAAACACTTGAAGTAATGAAAAGAGTAATTTCAATTATGGCGCTTGCCGCCTTCTTAAGTTTCGGAAGCACTGCTGCTTATGCACAAGATGAAGCTGTTGAAGAAACAACAACAGAAATGGCTGATGACGCTGCAGCCACAGAAGGTGACTCTGCTGCCACTGAAGAACCAGTAGCCGAAGAACCAGTAGCTGAAGAGACTCCTGCAGAAGAGCCTGCACAAGAAGAAGCTGTTGAGGAGCCTCAAGAATTCACCCAAGTAATCAAGCAAAAGTTTATTGAAGGTGGACCAGAATTCATGAGTATTGTACTTCTTGCTCTTGTTCTTGGTTTAGCTATTGCTATCGAGAGAATTATCTATTTAGCTCTTTCTAACAGCAACGCTAAAAGCTTATTAAACCAAATTGAAGATGCTCTGAACAGTGGTGGCGTTGAAGCTGCTAAAGATGTTTGTAGAGGTCAGAGAGGTCCTATCGCTTCTGTATTCTACGAAGGCTTAGACCACTATGACGAAGGTCTTGAAATGGTAGATAAAGCAATTATCGCCACAGGATCTGTAGAGCAAGGAAGACTAGAAAAAGGTGTTTCTTGGATTTCATTGTTTATCGCCTTGGCACCAATGCTTGGTTTCATGGGTACGGTAATTGGTATGATTGACGCGTTTGACGCAATTGAAGCTGCAGGTGATATCTCTCCAGGATTGGTAGCAGCGGGTATTAAAGTAGCACTTTTAACAACTGTATTCGGTTTGATTGCTGCGATTATCCTTCAGATTTTCTATAACCTTATTATTTCTATGATTGATAGCATCGTTATCAAATTAGAGGATGCTTCTATCTCTTTTATGGATCTTTTGGTTGATTACGATAAAAAGAACAAGTAATTATGAATTACGGATTAATAGGTAGAATCGTGATGTGGGCATTGATGCTCATATCTGTAATATTATTTGTTACTGCAGTAAATAGTAGTGCAACAGATGGCTTCGTAGCTTACGGTATGTACTTGACTTATGCAGCGGTAGCACTAGCTGTACTAGGATCTGTATTCTCATTGATTATAGATCCTTCAAACCTAAAATCAGTTGCTTTAGGTTTAGTCGCATTCATCGTAGTATTAGGTGTTGCTTATGGAATAAGTGACGGTTCTGATTATGAGATGTATGCAAAATATGATGTAACAGAAAGTACTTCTAGAATGGTAAGTATGGGTATCAACACCTTTATTGTTCTTAGCATTTTGGCAGTAGTAAGTATTTTATACTCTGCAATTTCAAGCGTTCTTAAGTAATGGCTAGAAACAAAAGAGCAATACCAGAAATTAATGCCGGCTCTATGGCGGACATTGCTTTCTTGTTGCTTATCTTCTTCCTGGTAACTACTACCATGGATGTTGATAAGGGGATCAACAGAAAGCTACCTCCGTATGATGATGAGTTGGTAGAAGACCCACCACCAATTAAAAAGAGAAACATTTTTGAGGTTCTTGTAAACTCGAATGACGCGCTTTTGGTTGAGGAAGAATACCTTGACATAAGCCGTTTAAGAGAAGAGGCTAAAAAGTTCTTGAATAATAATGGCGATGGTACTTGTGACTATTGCGATGGTGGTTACAGAGATCCTAAATCTTCTGATAATCCTGACAAAGCGGTAATTTCTTTACAGAATGACCGTGGTACCTCTTACTCTATGTATTTGAAAGTACAGAACGAGTTAGCTGCAGCTCTTAATGAATTGAGAGATGAGTTAGCTGTAAGAATGTATGGCAAAGAGTTTGCAAAGCTTGACAAAGATCAAAAGAAAGAGATCAGAAAAAGATATCCTCAAAAGATATCTGAAGCTGAGCAATTAAAATTAGGAGGTTGATATGGCACACATTAAGAAGAAAAAAAGTAAAGAGCTTCCACCAGTATCCACGGCTTCATTGCCAGATATTGTTTTCATGCTGCTATTCTTTTTTATGGTAACTACTGTAATGAGAGAAGTAGATTTGAAAGTTGAACTTTCTAAGCCTGTTGCTACAGAAATTCAGAAGCTTGAGCGTAAATCGCTTGTAACGTATATGTATGTTGGACCACCTAAGTCTAAGTATCAGGCTAAGTTTGGTAAAGAAGCTAAAATTCAATTGAATGATGCTTTTGCCCAACTTTCAGACATTCAACCATGGGTAGTGATCGAACGTGAAAAGATCAATGAAGCAGAGCGCAATCAGATGACTGTTTCGATTAAAGCGGACAAAACCACGAAGATGGGATTGATTGGAGATATTAAAGTGGAGCTAAGAAAGGCACAAGCCTTGAAGATTAACTATTCTGCTAACCCTGCTGGGAGCAAAGAGTTATTATATAGCACCACAAATTATTAGTATTTGTTAGCGTATTACAAAGCCCCGATAAATCGGGGCTTTTTTTTGGCCTCAATTTTGGATTGTACTAAACAAACAATCTGTAATTATGAGACTAAAAAACGATACCAACGCAGGCCCAATGGCAGACATCGCCTTTCTACTTTTAGT
>JAOARK010000242.1 GCA_025210575.1 Schleiferiaceae bacterium | reverse complement strand
GCTGTGGGTTTAGATCAATTTTCTCGATCTGGAAGCGCCTATACGCAAGGCAGGTTTAGAGGAGAACACTTTGCTTACACCGAAGTTGAGTACCGGTTCCCTATACAAATAATAAAAAAACAGCCCGAATTGCTGGGAGGTGTTGTCTTTGCAAATTTTAGCACAGCAGCGGCCTCTATGAATGACATTCGCCTATTTCAATACATAGACCCTGCTGTTGGAGCAGGATTAAGAATAATGATCAACAAACGCACCAAGAGCAACATTACCATTGATTACGCCATCGGGGTTTATGGTGAAGATGGATTCTATTTAAATATTAACGAGTCTTTTTAGCCATGGCAGTGAATCTCTATATTTAGCCTCTCAAAACAAACTAAAACATATGTCCTCCATCATCAGCATTAAAGCATTAAAAAGAGATTTTGCTCTCGGAAATCAAATCGTAAAGGTTTTGAAGGGAATTGACCTGGAAGTAAACAAAAATGAATATGTCGCTTTGATGGGCCCTTCTGGGAGTGGAAAATCTACTCTAATGAATTTGATTGGGTGCTTAGATACACCAACGAGCGGAACATACGTACTTAATAATAATGATGTAAGTGAGTTGAGCGATGATGAACTTGCTGAAATACGGAACAGAGAAATAGGTTTTGTGTTTCAAACCTTCAACCTCCTACCTCGTTCAACTGCATTAGATAATGTGGCCTTGCCACTGGTATACGCAGGTCAAGACAAGGCGAAAAGAGAAGCGCGAGCTACGGAGGTTCTTACTCAAGTGGGACTTTCAGATCGCATGGATCACCGACCAAATCAACTTTCTGGAGGTCAGCGCCAACGTGTTGCTGTAGCAAGGGCAATGGTGAACAAACCATCCATTATTTTAGCTGATGAACCAACGGGGAACCTGGATTCTAAAACGTCTGTTGAGATCATGAAGCTCTTTGATGAAATTCACAAGCAGGGAAACACCATCATTTTGGTGACTCACGAAGAAGACATCGCAGAGCATGCAGAACGTATCATCAGGCTTACTGATGGCTTGATTACCTCAGACGAAAAGGTTGAAAAAGTACAAGCCTAATTAGGATCGACATTCAAAATTTTGGTAGCTCAACAATTATTACATTCGCTGCCCATTTACTTTTTAGCATGAAAAAAATACAATTATTGATTGCCACAGCACTCTTGACTGTTGGCATGAATGCGCAAGAAAAAAAAGAGTTAACCTTAGAGGATGCCATTTTAAAAGGGTATTCTTCATTAGCACCTGAGAGAAGAATAGACCTAAAGTTTATTCCCAACACTAAAGACTACGTTTATGTGTCATCGGCCTACAACGCTTTAATTAAAGGGTCTATTTCCACTGGAAAAGAAGATACTATTGTAAAGCTTGATGCTATAAACCAACTTTTAGGAGATAAAGCAAAAATGCGTCATCTAGTGAATATGAACTGGACAGATGCAAATAGCTTTGAGTTTCTAGCACAGGGAAAAATGTTCAGCTACAACTACAAGGAAAACACAGTAGAGCATCTATTAACTTATGGAAAAGGTATTTCAAATACGGTGATGCATTCGGGTTCAGATCACGTAGCCTTTACAAAAGACAATAACGTAGGTATTGCCAAAGCAGGAGCTGAACCAAAAATGATCACCAATTTCGAAGACCCAAACATGGTTGCGGGCCAAGCAATTGCGCGTAGCGAATTTGGAATTACTGGTGGTATGTTTTGGAGTCCAAACGGATCTGCTTTAGCTTTTTATCAGAAAGACGAAAGTAACGTTGCTGATTATCCACTATTAGATATAACAACTACTCCCGGAGAATTGAACAGTATTAAATACCCGATGGCTGGTCAAGGTAGTGAACGTGCATCAGTGGGTATTTATAATGTAGCATCTGATCAATTGGTTTACGTTCAATCCCCAGTTGAAGAAGAAGATCATTATTACACCAATGTATCTTGGAGTTCTGACGAAAAATATGTTTTGATCGCAGAATTAAACAGAGATCAAAACCACATGTGGTTGAATATGTACGATGCAAGCAATGGTTCATTTATAAAAACACTTCATGAAGAAACACATGATGCTTGGGTTGAACCAGAGCACCCTGCTTATTTTATTAACGCTAAAGAATGCATTTGGGTAAGTGAGCAAGATGGTTTCATGAACTTATATCTCATTAACATCGACAACGGTAAAATCAAGCAAATCACAAAAAACAAATTTGAAGTAACCTCCATAATTGGTCATTCAGGAAGTACCATTTACTTTACCGGTTCTGGTGAAAACCCAACTGAATCTCATGCTTTTAAAGTGAGTAAATCAGGAGGAAAGGTATCTCAGTTAACAAAAGAAAGTGGAAGCCATTCAGTTACTTTCAGTTCAGATTACAAATATTTTGCTGACAGTTATTCAAGTACCACTGTGCCAAGAGTGGTGAGTATTAAGACAAATAAAGGAAGTACATCTCGAACACTTGTTGAGGCGAAAAATCCATTGATCAACTATGCTATCAGCATGCCCGAGATATCTACTATAAAATCTGCTGACGGCAATACCACTTTGTACACAAGAATGATCAAGCCAAGTAATTTTGATCCTTCTAAAAAGTACCCTGTAATTGTTTATGTATATGGAGGTCCGCATGCGCAAATGGTAACAAACCGTTGGATGGGTGGAGCGGCAATGTGGATGTATTATCAAGCTGAAAGAGGATATATCATTTATACCGTAGACAACAGAGGTTCTGCACACCGTGGATTTGAATTTGAAAGTATTATCCATAGAAATTTAGGCGATGCTGAAATGGCAGACCAAATGGTTGGTGTTGAATATTTAAAATCACTTCCTTATGTAGATGGAAACCACCTTGCTGTGCATGGCTGGAGTTATGGTGGTTTCATGACTACTTCATTAATGTTAAGACAACCAGGTACGTTTAAAGTTGGGGTTGCGGGTGGACCGGTAACCGATTGGAGTTACTATGAAGTAATGTATGGTGAGCGCTACATGGACCGACCTGAAGAGAATAAAGAAGGCTACGAGAAAAACCGTCTAATGAATCATGTTGAAAATTTGGAAGGTGACTTATTGCTGATTCATGGAACCGTAGATGATGTTGTTGTAATGCAGCATAATCTTTCTTTAGTAAAGGCATTTATTGATGCCGGCATTCAAATTGATTTCTTCCCTTACCCAATGCATCCACACAATGTTCGCGGTAAAGACCGAATACACTTAATGCGTAAGGTGCTTACCTATATAGAAGATAACTTAGATTAAGAATTTATATCTCATCTCAAGCGCACTTCGGTGCGTTTTTTTTTGCTTTATTAAAAGCTTTGAAAGGATTCACTTTTTGTAAGTATTTCGTGTTTTGTAACTCTTATCTTTTCATAGATAAAAATCAATTCCAATCACTATGAATTCTAAAGTAGAGACGAAACATTTAAATGATGTTATAGCAAACCATGGCCAAGACCTGAGTGGAAAAGTGGCTGCAATTACAGGGACTACTACAGGTACGGGTTATGTTTGCGCAAGAGAACTCGCCAAAAAAGGAGCGACTGTTCTTCTATTAAATCGAAAGAGCTCACGATCTGAAAGTGCCGTAAAACAACTTCAAGATGAAGTGCCCAATGGCAAGTTTGAGAATATTGAATGCGATTTACAACGCTTTTCAAGTGTTAGAAATGCTATCAAGGAAATCACGAACAAGTACGAAGTTTTAGATATTCTAGTGAACAATGCTGGTGTTATGGCATTGAAGGACATGGCAACAGAGGATGGTTACGATGTGCAAATTCAAACGAATGTACTTTCTCATTTCTTATTGACCAAAGACCTGTTTCCTTTGCTAAAAAAGAGTGCTTTAGGGCGCATCGTTAATCATTCTTCAATGGCTCGCTTGGGAGGTCCTTTACAAGCACAATATTTTGGTGCAAATGGAGGAAACTTAGGAGGAGATGGAACGGATGAGGAAAGTATCGGTTTCCAAGGTCCGCGATGGGAAAGATATCATCAAACAAAATTGGCGAACGCTGTCTTTACGTACGCATTAAAGAACAAACTAGAGGATGCAAGTGTTGATCATGTAATTGCGTTACTTGCCCATCCAGGACTCGCTGCAACCAATTTACAGGTGACTACAGCTATAGATGGTGGAATGGAAAAAGATTCTATTTTAATGCAAAGAGCTCAATCGGCTGAAGACGGAGCAACAGGAATTATTAGAGCCTCTTTGGATCCCACATCAAAATCAGGGAATTTCTATGGCCCTTCTGCTGGCTGGTCAGGTTATCCCGATGAATTAGAGCCAGAAGAGCTACTCCTAGATCAAAAAAATATTGACATTCTTTGGAATGGATGTGAAGCAGCTGTTGGTACATTTGAATTCTAACCAACAATTTGAGAATCATTCAAAGTAGAATTGAAGAAATATTAGAATTTGTAAAAAGTAAAACGGGCATCAAAGAAATAGACGAGAATACAGATCTCAGCGACAATGCAGGAATTTTTGGAGATGACTTTGATGATTTGATTAGATCTTATGCAGAACGTTTCAACGTAGACATGTCAAAGTATCTCTGGTATTTTCATCAAGATGAAGAAAGCAGTTGGTCTATTGGTAAAATGATATTTCCTCCTCCTAGGCAAGTAGAAAGAATTAAAATCACCCCAGCAGCACTTGATAAATTCCAATTTTCAGGAAGATGGGATATAAAATATCCAATACACCAAATTTCAAAAACTAGATGTGATGTACTTGTAGATTGGGGAATATTGTTACTGATAATTTCGGTTATCTTTTGGTTCACTCTAGATAACTAATTTCACTGAATGAATTTTTCAATTGAACGTACGCTTGAGATTTTGAGGCAAACACCTCAAACTCTGCGTTCTATGTTAGGTAGCCTATCAGATGACTGGCTTCACTCAAATGAAGGCCCCGAAACTTGGAGTCCATATAATGTTATTGGACATCTCATTGTTGGCGAGCAAACAGATTGGATGGTGAGAGCAAAGATCATCCTTCGAAAAGAAGGCATGAGGAAATTCGAACCTTTTGATCGCTTCGCACAATTCAAGATGAATCAAGAGCAACCCATTCAATTTTTGTTAAATCAATTCGAGACTTTACGGAATGAAAATATCGCAGAGTTAAATGCACTTGACATTCAGAAAAACGATTTAATAAAAACGGGAATCCATCCAGAATTTGGGGAAGTGACGCTTCAACAATTGCTTTCTACATGGGCAGTGCACGATTTAGGTCATATTATTCAAATTTCGAGAGTGATGGCTAAACAATATGCAACAGAAGCCGGTCCTTGGCAGGCCTATTTAAAAGTACTGCAGTAATCAATCTTTATCTCTTCGTAATGCCTGAGCAGCGCCCGCATTCATTTCGAAATCAAAATCAGTAACGAAACTGTCTATTTTGCCCAATATTTTTTCAACCGAATTATAGACCTCTTCTAAATGGTCAAAGTTGGCTTTTACTTGTGGATTTTTGATCTCTTTATACCTTTCCTGACACCACACTTCATAGTTTCTTGAATAATCAAATCCTTCCAGCTCACGAAGGACCAGACAAAGATTGAGCAAAGGATAATTCTTCCTAAGGTCATCGTACTCATCATCAACATAAATCTCAAAATGCGTTCCGCTTAATTCAAAATGAACTTTAGGATAGTATTCATCGCCTGCAAGTGTAAACCTCCTGTCAATTTTTGTAAAAGCCTTATGCTTAATAAAGACCTCATTCAGCTTTTCTATTTCAGGGTATTTTAAGTCCATTCAGAACAATTAAATTAGAAAAGAAATCTACTGTTTTTATTTTGAAATTATCTTAATCTGCGAATACAGCTATGGACAACTGGGATAATATATTTTGTATTCTTACTCCCTCTAAAAGCAGTGGTAAAGCGTCATATGCAAAATATTTCTATTCCTAAGTTCATCAAAGACATTCGATTCTGGATTTTATTGTTCTTCGTGGTTCGTTTGGTTGGAATTACTAATCCACCTTTAGAATTAGGCCACAACTGGCGCCAGTCATTTACCGCAATGGTAGCTCGTAATATGGTTGAACAAGGACCTGATCTACTGCATCCTAAAGCTGATTATCTGGGGAATTCAGAGGGGGTAATTGCATCTGAATTCCCAATATTCAATTATTTGATTTACGCTGTATCCAAGGTCTTTGATTATGATCATTGGTATGGCCGTTTAATCAACTTGATTGTATCGAGCTTCGGGCTTTTTTATTTCTACAAGATCTCTCGCCAATTGTTCAATACAAGAGTTGCCTTCAATGCCACCCTCATCTTAACTAGCTCTATTTGGTTTGCCTTTTCACGAAAAATAATGCCCGACACGTTTAGTATATCATTGCTCATGATAGGAGCATATGGCGGCATTGATTATTTGCAAAAAAGTAGAATTTCTGGGCTTTTCGCTTTTTTCATCTTTTGTACCCTGGGTATGCTCTCTAAAATCCCGGCTCTAAGCCTTTTTTGTGCCTTTGCAGTAGTTCCAGTAATCAAAGGTCTACCCAAAAGAAATAAGCTAATCTTGAGTCTAACTGCTCTGGCAAGCGTTATTGTTGTTTTAGGCTGGTATTTTGTTTGGGTACCTCACCTTATTGAAAAATACAACTACAGTTTATATGAAAGCAAAGGAATGATAGAAGGGTTCTATGAAGTCTTACCCTTGCTTGGTCCACTTGCAGAAAAATTCTATTTCAGCGCCTTTCATTCTTTCGTAGCTAGCCTCTGTTTTCTGATTGGAGTGTATTACCTCGTCAAAAAGAAGTCAAAAATACTCCAGTTGGCCCTGATAATCATCACTTGCGTGTTTTGCGTGTTTATTGTTAAAACGGGTACCATATTCCCAACCCACAATTACTACATCATTCCATTTGTTCCGGTAATGGCACTAATCGCTAGTTTCTCTATTACCAAATTACCTCCAAAATTCAGTTTCATCCTTTTAGCAATTATCCTTGCCGAAGGAATAGCCAACCAGCAACACGATTTTAAAGTTCCATCTGAAGAGACCTATAAGTTAGAATTAGAGTCGTTGATCTTGGAGCACCTCACGGAAGAAAAACTCATTATAATAAACGGTGGACCTTCACCACAAGATATCTATTTTGCGCACCGCAAAGGTTGGTCTGTGCAGAACGAGGTGCTATTTGAGCCTCTAAAACTGGATTCTCTTAAACAACTTGGAGGTGAATACTTAATTGTCAATAAGCACAATCTAAATTCAGGTTTTGATGCCCAAGGCCTTGTTTTTGAGAATCAAGATTATAGCTTCTACAAATTGTAAGCATAACCCTAACTTTACATCCCTTTTAAAAGGATGAATTTTTTATTTCATTTGCGCAGATTTTAATAATTGATTTGAAGCGTTTATCATTGAAGAAAGGCTTTTTAATACTACTTCTAATTCTCGGTTTTTCTGCCAAATCGCAATATGCATGGTGGGTAGAAATTCATAATTGGGATTGGGTTTCTCATTGGAGTGATTATATGAGTTTTCAGCCTGGTACAATGGGGCCAAACGCATTGCCTGTACCTGATCTACAAAATGGAAGAATGGATACCAACCTTACACTCTTGGTGACTCCAGAAGTTCATTTGGCTAAAAACGACTTCACATTTGACATTTTTACACGGGTTAATATTCCAATTAAAAATGCGGTTGCACTTCAAATTTGGTGGGTACCCTTTGAATATTACAAAACAGATACCGTAGTAAGGGATTTTAGGGCTGCGCGCACCAGAGAAGCTGAAGGCACAGCTACTGGAGATGTCTATTTAGGAATGCTTATACCCTTGGTTACAGACAAAGAAAAATGGCCTGACCTTATGTTGAGTATCAATTTGAAGACAGCGAGTGGAAGCAAACTCAAAGATGCAAGGTTTACAGATGCTCCCGGCTATTGGTTCGATTTATCTGGAGGTAAAGATCTACCCTGGAAGAACCATGAAGGATGGTTCTTTAGACCTTTTGGTAGTGCAGGTTTTTATGTTTATCAAACCAATAGCACCATTCACTTTCAAAATGATGCCTTAATGCTTGGGGCTGGGTTAGATTTAAAAAATGAGAAATGGCGTTTCTCTTTACAATACGCGCAATACTCTGGCTACTGGCGTGAATATGACTTACCCAAAGTCTTAAGATTAGAAACCGAATACACGCACAAAAACTTGACTTATCACCTGCGACTGCAACAAGGAAATGAATCTTACAACTTTACAAGTATTCGTGCTGGTGTGAGATATAATTTCAGTCCTTTATTGAATCGCTAGCATTTCTTCTTTTTTCTAGTACGATACTGAGATAAATCATTAAGCATTAGCAATAGATAGCTATATTTAGTTATTCGATACTATCTACAAAAACCTAGAAAAATGCTTAAGAAATTATCTATCATCCCCATCCTATTAGTTTCCCTGATGATTGTTGGTTGCGCCTCAACATCTAAAGAAACCAACGAAAACAGTGAAGCAGCTAAAACCTTTGAGGCTCCTTCTGATAGGGGAACAGTTTATCTCTATAGAACAGGCCGGGCCGTTGGCGCTGCAGGGCAATTAAGTGTAAAGGTGAATAACGATCATGCAGGTGGCACAGGACCAGGGACTTTCTTTAAATGGGACTTGAAACCCAACACTTATACTTTCGCTACGAGCACGGGAGAAAGCTCTGCTGTAGTTAAAATTGACGTAAAAGCGGGTGAGGTTTATTACATAAGACAAGATGCACGCATGGGTATTGAAAATGGTCGCGTTACCATGAAACAGGTAGACGCTAAAAAAGGGAAGAATGAAGTAGCTGGATGTAAATTGTTGGTGAGTGCATACGTTCCTGAATAAATAGCTTGCGGTTCACTTTTGGGCATGCCTTTTGCTCTTTTGTCTTTTATGAGTATTCACTTTAAGAAATTATCTTTTTCACTTTTGTATGTGGTTGCGATACACTCAGCCTTTTCTCAAGAAAAAATTGAAGGAGAGTATCGGTTTTATGATTCTAGAAAAGGAGGGTTTTTCACCGAGATAACCATTACTTTGGGTAAACATGGAACTTTCGTGTACAAGGAGCATCAAGAAGAAGTTTGCTACCACGAACAATTTTTTGCCTTTGGAAATTATTCCATTCATCATGACACCTTAACTTTTGAACTTTTAAAGGAACTGGTACCTGTTGTGGATTACGCTCCAACAAAAAGTCAAGACAGTTTGTTTATCTCTATTCAATCTCTTGACCAGCCTTTGATAACACCAAAAGTTAAATTTTTTAATGCAAAAGACTCCATTAGTCAATCTACCAAATATGGATTCAATATTTGCTGCTTAAAAAATTCATCTACAGAGTACTTCAAACTATTTGGATATCATTTTCCTATAAAACAAGATTCTAACCAAATTTCAATTTCTAATGTTTCAAGAGAAGTGAGGTATGAACTGGAAGATCAAAAATATCTTGTTTCTAAGGGTAAGATTATTGCCCTTGAAAAAAGGCGCATGCAAAACCTAAAAATGAAGAAAGCAAAATTTATTAAGGTCATTAACTGACCGTTTTATCATAAAGTTTTGAGCCTTTGTTTACACGATATTTGATCCTGTGACTAATTATCTTTTAGAAATACAATTCTTAGGGTTTCGCCTGCATGGCTGGGCAAAACAGACCGATCTAAAAACAGCACACCTGCTCTTAGACAAAACAATCGAGTTTGTGCTTCAGCATTCAAACTTTAAAACCATGGGGAGCAGCAGAACCGATGCCAAAGTATCTGCGAATCAATTCCGGGTTTTGCTTTCTGTTGATCATTTTCTTGAGCTGAGTACGTTCCTTGAAGCTATCAATCAAAATTTGCCGCCAGATTTAAAGCTCCTCGACATATCTCAAGTTGAGGATAATTATAATGTGCTTCAACCTCAAAAAAAGAAGACCTACTTGTACTTGTTTTCCTTTGGTGAATAAGCTCATCCATTCTCTGCACCTTTCATGACCGTTGTGCAGGAATCTCTAGACTTAAAATTGATGCAAGAAGGAGCTAACTGCTTTGAAGGGGAACACAACTTTATCAACTACGTAACTAAACCATCGAAATCTACTCATACCGTAAGAGTAATAGAAAAGTGCCAAATCGTTTCAAACACATTCTATACGGCCAATTTCTTTCCAAAAAATAGCTATGCGTTACAAATTACTTCGAATGGTTTTATGCGTAACCAGGTCAGATTGATCATGGGACAGCTATTTAAATTGGGTAAAGAATTGATAACCATAACTGATTTAGAAAATTCACTAAACGAAAAACATTCTACTCCGTTTCGAGAAATTGCTCCTGGATCTGGGCTTATACTCCACTCTATTCAATAATCAGCCAATTGATTAAAATAATAGAACCTTACCTTCGTTTTCTCAAAAACTAAAACATGAAAAAACTAATCACAATTCTCCTACTTGCTTTTTGCATCCCTCTATTATCGCAAAATCAAGATTTTGGAAAACTTGATTTTTCAATGGCAATAGGGGTACAAAGCTCTTTCAATTCATTAAATCTCCAAGAATACCAAACGAAATATCCAGAGTCTGAAATACTGAATAGAGACTACAGTAATTTTAGCCGTCAAAATTATGGGTACAACGGGGACATTACTTCACTACAATTTTTATTTGGGTACCAACTAAAATCAAACGACCGAATTGAAAACCGTTTGAGAATGGGTATATCTTATGGTGGATTCTCAATTGGTACATCTTCTTACTTTAATACTACCAGTCATGCATATGATACCTTAACATCTTCTCGCACCAATGAGGAATTCTATGTTGATTCTGTTTATAGTGAAAATCTAGATATTAGAAGTAATGCCCAACAAGTAGGGTTAGATCTTAGCTACATATTTAGAGCAAACCCTTATGGTAGATGGTCGTTTTATACAGGAATTGGCGTAGAACTAGGCGTTAATTTCAACACCAAGTTTGAGGCTAATTATTACGGAGGTAGTTATTATCAAAGTGAAGGGACATATAGTTACTACAATTTTGAAGAAACACAAAACTCCTCCGTGTTTGAGCAGGAGATCTACGATATAGATGACTCTTTTTACACAAAATTATATGTACCCATCGGTATTAATTTTAGAATCGCGAAAAACAACAATTTTTGGAAACATGTGCTGATCTATTCTGAATTTAGACCAGCAATTCAATTTTCGAATATTGAGAACAATTCGCAAATTGACCCTATATTAGGCTTTGCTATTCTAGGCCTGAGATATCAATTTTAATCCTATTTAAATGAGATTTAGAACGTTAATTTTTTCTATCATCATGATCGGTCTTGTTGCCTCTTGTGGGGTACAAGCTTTGAATCCTTTCTATTCAGAACAAAACCTAATTTTTGACGAAGACCTTGTAGGCAATTGGACTATAAAAAAGGGAAATGAAAATTGGTCGTTTGAAGCCATAGGAGATTCTCATTACAGACTTAGACATCAGGAAAAGAAAACGGAGAGTAGTTTAATTGTTCATCTTTTTAAAATCAATGATCAATTGTTTTTAGATTTTACGGCAGACACTGATCAAGAAACGGATGAAAGCTACATGGGAATTTGGCATTACTATCCTGTACATTCTGCGGCAAAATTAGATCTCAAAAAGAACAAGGCTACAATTCAATTTTTTGGTGGTCAAGGATTAGAAGAATTGATTGAGGACCCCAAGCAAAACATTGGTTTTGCGAAAACTGCAGATGAGTTTATGCCTGGAATATTAACGGGTAGTACGAACGATATTCAAAAATTGCTTCTAAAAAACATGGAGGACGATTCGTTTTTCTCAGATGCAATAGAGTTGGTAAAAGAATAAGTTACCAGTTCATTAAAATTTCTGAGAGTTCAAAAACAGGTAGGCCCACAACATTAAAATAAGAGCCTTCTATTTTTTCAATGCCAATGAGTCCAATCCATTCTTGGATTCCATATGCACCGGCCTTGTCTAGAGGTTGGTATACTTGAGTATAATGGTCTATTTCTTCCTCACTTAAAGTTTTAAAAAAAACTTTGGTAGTTACTGATAAGGAAATCGTTTTCTTTTGGTCACAAACACAAATCCCTGTTATTACATCGTGACTTTCTCCCGAAAGACTTCTCAGCATTTCCTTTGCGCTCTCTATAGAATCTGGTTTACCAAAGCGAATATTATCCTTCCAAACCTCAGTATCTGCCGTTATCAACAGTTCTTCTTGTTGTAAGGTTGGTTTAAGAACATCCGCCTTTTGTATAGCAAGAAAAACAGCCGTTTCGCTTCCATTGTAATGGGAAGGGGCTATCTCATCTGTGTTTGCTTTTCTCACTTGAAACGAATAGCCAAGTTGTGCAAGTAATTCTTTTCTTCTGGGAGACCCAGAACCTAAAATGATATTCTTTTCTTTATTCAACTCCATTGCTAACCAATCCAACTAAATACCATTACAGAACTAATACCAAAAAGCATGACGATCTTGATCCATAAAGAAGCTTTATTCCAATCCTTTTTTTCCTTCGAACCCCATATACAGTAGGCTATTACTCCCATAGGAATGGCGATTAATAACATTAAATAAGCTGCTAAAACTGGAACATCTAAAAAATAATAAGATACCCAAAGTATTAAAGCTTCGAAAATGGCAACGATGAAAAGAATGAATAGCTTGTAATTTTTTGGTTTCATGCTTAAAGCAAGCGTCTTGCTTCCTACTCTATGATCTCCTTTAAAATCCTCACCGTCTTTTACCAATTCTCTAATAAGTGTTGTGGTAAACGCAAAAAGAGCGTAAGCTCCGAATATGTAAAACAACATGACGTATTCAGAAATTACTGATCTATTTGCAGGAACTACATCAAAAAGTGGAATGACCACAATGGCTATTGCCGACAATAATGAAACCACTAAATTTCCTAATAACGGTCTGTGCTTGAAGTCTGTTGAATACATCCATAAAAGGAAAAAAGCAATCAGATGAATACTGCCCAACATTGTTATACCTACGGTATATCCCATAAAATACCCTAGCCCTAAACCAATAAGGCTAACTACCCAATAGACAATTCGAGCGGTACGTTCGGCTATTTCTTTTCCAATTTTGTTTTTTCCCGGTTTGTTAAATCGATCGGCATTTCTATC
>JAOARK010000241.1 GCA_025210575.1 Schleiferiaceae bacterium | reverse complement strand
GTTATGGGTTTGACATTCGCGGATGACACAGGTGAAATTTTAGTGAAGGTTGGCATTTCAGTGGTTTCAGTTGAAAATGCTAAAGTCAACCTAAAGGCCGAAATACCTCATTGGGATTTTGAACAAACAAAAAATGAAGCGCAAGAAGCCTGGAATAATCAGTTGAGTAAAATTACGGTTCAGGGGCAGAAAGAGGATAAAGTGAAATTCTACACATCATTGTATCATACCATGATTGCCCCAAACACGATTACAGATCTTAATGGTGAATATCGGGGAATGGACATGAAAACTCACATGATTGGTAATGAAAAAGAACAATATACCGTTTTTAGCTTGTGGGACACTTTCAGAGCAACGCATCCACTTTACACACTTATTGAACAAGACCGTACCAACGCATTTATCCAAACTTTTTTACGTCAATACCAACAAGGTGGGTTGTTACCTGTTTGGGAGTTAGCCACGAATGAAACCTATTGTATGATCGGTTATCACAGTGTTCCGGTTATTACTGATGCATACACAAAAGGTATTCGAGATTACGATATAGAATTAGCATTAGAAGCTATGGTAAACTCGGCCAATCAAGATCATCATGGTTTGGAGTTTTATAAGAAACAAGGTTGTATAAACGCAGGTGATGAAAGTGAGTCCGTTTCGAAAACATTGGAATATGCGTATGATGATTGGTGTATTGCAGAGATGGCATCCGATTTAAACAAAAAAGAAACGGCCAATGAATTTTACAAGCGTAGTGAAAATTGGAAAAACCTTTTCGACCCGCTAACGTCATTCTTTAGAGCACGTGTTAACAATGGATGGTTTTCGCCCTTTAAACCAGAAGAAGTAAACTTTAATTATACCGAAGCCAATGCCTGGCAATACTCTTTGTTTGTGCCTCACGATATATACGGGTTGGCCAAAAAGATGCATTTTAATGAAAGAGAGATTTCTTCTCACAGCCCTATGGGCCTAGAGAAACACTTGGATCAAATGTTTACTGTTAGTAGCAAAACAAGCGGTCGTGATCAAGCAGATATTACCGGGTTAATTGGGCAATATGCTCATGGTAATGAACCGAGTCATCATATGGCTTACCTCTATAATTACTGTGGGAAACCAGATAAAACACAATTGTATGTAACGCGCATCAAAGAGGAGTTGTACACCACAGAACCAGATGGTCTTTCTGGGAACGAAGATTGCGGCCAAATGAGTGCCTGGTATGTGTTGAGTGCATTGGGGTTTTATTCCGTTACACCTGGCCAACCTTATTACGTCATTGGTTCGCCCACATTTGAGGAAGCCACCTTAAACCTAGAAAATGGTAAAACGTTTACAATCAAAGCTAACGGATTACAACCAGGGTTTTTCAGAATACAGAGTGCGACCTTAAATGGAAAGCCATTCAATCAAACTTTTATTGAGCACAGTACAATTATGGCTGGAGGCGAATTGGTTTTCGAGATGGGAGAGGCACCGTCTGAATGGGGAAAAGAGAAAGAAGCTTGGCCACCGCAAAAGTCGTTTGAAAGCAAGCTAGTGCCAACTCCATTTTTCACCTCAGGAGTTAATACTTTTAAAGATTCTTTGCAGGTGGGAATAAGCACACTCTGCGCAACATGTGAAATTGTAGCTGGATATGCGGATTCTGATTTTTCATTTAGAAATAAGGAATTGAATTTGGTCTTGAAAAAAGACTCCAAAGTTTGGGCTTATGCCCAACACCCAGACGGCAGAACCAGTGATACTATTTATGCAAACTTCTATAAGTTGGATGATAAGATCAAGCTGACCTTAAATAGCAAGTACGCAAATCAATATTCCGCTGGCGGGGATAATGCACTCATAGATCGTCAATACGGAACAGCTAATTTTAGAACGGGAAGTTGGCAAGGTTACCAAGGCCAGGACTTTGAAGCAGAATTAAACATTGGAAGGAGTAATGGAGATGTAGAGATTTCAATTGGCTTTTTACAAGACATCAAAAGCTGGATTTGGTATCCCACAAAAGTGGAATTCTGGGTGTATGATGGTGATGATAATATTGACATTTATGAAGGTTATCCAGAAAGTGGTTTAGAGAAAAAAGAAGGCGCGATGCGGACAAAGGTCACGGTAAAGATTGACAATCCAAGTCAAAGAATAAAAGTGGTTGCCAAGAGCATAGGGCCCTGCCCACCTTGGCATTTAGGAGCAGGAGGAGAAAGTTGGATCTTTATAGATGAAATAGAAGTTAAATAATGTCTTGGAGAATTTCTATAGGCTAAGAGATAAAAAGTGAAGGCTATTATATTCGCAACTTCAACCAGAATATGCTAAATGCTCTTCAACTCACTTGATTTTGCGATTTTTTTACCTATTGTGTTTTTGCTCTATTGGTTTGCTGTGGGTAAAAACCTAAAATGGCAGAATGCGCTTATTGTTATTGCGAGCTACTTTTTTTATGGTGTTTGGGATTGGCGCTTTCTAGGATTAATAGCCTTTAGTACGTTGGTTGATTTTTGGGTAAGCAACCAATTAGAAACTCAAGTAGAAAAAGGAAGAAGGAAGCGTTTGTTGTGGCTTAGTATAGCTGTGAATCTTGGATTTCTAGGCTTCTTTAAATACTTCAATTTTTTTGCAGAGAATTTTGCAGAGGCGTTTACACTCATGGGAATGCCTTTTAAAGCCAGTACCCTAAAAATTGTTCTTCCAGTAGGGATTAGTTTTTACACTTTCCAAACCATGAGTTACACCATAGATGTGTATAGAGGAAAGTTAAAAGCGACAAAAGACTTTGTGGCATTTGCGGCTTATGTTAGCTTTTTCCCTCAGTTGGTAGCTGGTCCAATAGAAAGAGCAACCAATTTACTACCGCAATTTACAAGACAACGTAAGTTTGATTACAATCAAGCCACCAATGGCTGCCGACAGATACTCTGGGGGTTTTTCAAAAAGTTGGTAATAGCAGACAATTTTGCCGTTTATGCCAACGAGATTTTCAATAATTCAGAGCAGTATTCTGGTCTCACTTTGTTGTTGGGAGCTTTCTTTTTTGCTTTTCAGATCTATGGAGATTTTTCAGGTTACTCAGACATCGCGATTGGTACAGCCCGACTTTTTGGTTTCAACTTAATGCAAAACTTTGCCTTTCCTTATTTTTCAAGAGATATAGCTGAATTCTGGCGTAGGTGGCACATTTCGTTGTCTACGTGGTTTAGAGATTATGTCTACATCCCTTTGGGGGGAAGTAGAGGAGGAACAACGGCTCGAATCCGTAATACCATGATCATTTTTGTGGTTAGTGGTTTCTGGCACGGTGCTAACTGGACCTTTATAGCTTGGGGAGCTTTGAATGCGCTTTATTTCTTGCCCTTACTTCTGTCTAAAAACAATCGTAAAAACTTAGATGTTGTTGCTCAGCATAATGTGTTTCCAAACTTTAGAGAAATCATCGGTATGACAGGAACATTTTTGATTACCCTTTTAGCTTGGGTTTTCTTTAGGGCTGAGAATATTACACATGCTTTTGATTATTTAGGGCGATTGTTCAAGGGACTTTTCCATGGGGAATCCATTCAGGCTTTTAACGAATATATTGGTCGATTTGATATTTCGTTACTCCTTTTGTTCATCTTGTTTATTTCTGTAGAATGGTTAGGGAGAAGGAAGCAGTTTGGGTTTGAGATTGTTGAAGAATTGAAGAGAGTTCCTAGGTATGTATTTACACTGCTGGCTGTAATTGTCATACTTACATTTATGGCAACGGGAGAACAGAACTTTATTTATTTCCAATTCTAGTATGAAGAAGTTTCTCGCAGAAATAATGCTTTTTATTACCGCAGTAATTGTGGTGTATGCTCTGGCACTAATTCCGCAGAGAAAGGGTTTTTCTAAATACATGCAAAATTTAAAACCAGAGTACGAGGTGGTAAACCTCGGCACATCTCACGGCTATGATTTTGATTATTCTCAAACTTCGAGGAGGGGAGTTCCTGTTAACAAAGAAGGCAATACATTGTATTATGATTTGCAGAACTATCGCTACTTAAACCATAATAGCATCCTGAGTAAAGGTGCGGTGATAGTCATACCCATTAGTTATTTTGCTTTAGGTCTGGATGAAAATAGAGCGGATAGAGGAAAAGAGAATGCATTTGCAAACGATTTTTATTTCTATTTAGGTCGTAGACAGATCTATGACTATTCCTGGAAAAAGGAAGTTAGGCTTAAAACGTTTGAATTGCAGAAGAATATTAAAACTGCAATCGGTGTAGCTCAGCAATTTCAAGCAAAAAAGCCCTCAGGCTCTAGTAATCCAAAAAAGGAAGAGATGACTCAGACTGAGAAGATCTCAAACCATTCCAAAGGAAGGACGAAACGGCACAATAAACTGGCAAGGTTCAGAGAAAAAGACAAGAACATTAAATATGTTGAGCAACTACTTGAGGAGATTCTAGCAAACGGACATAAAGCGGTATTGGTTACAGTGCCCTATTCCAAATTTTACAATGAAGGGTTTGAGGGCAAATGGCTAGCTAACAATTATTTTAGTCAAATGACGAAATGGAGTGAAGGTTTTGGTGTACCTTATCTAGACTATAGTCATCGTCAAGAGTTTTCAAATCATCCTAAGTTGTTTCAAGACTCGGACCACTTGAACAAAGAGGGTAAAAAAATGTTCAGTAAAATCTTTTTTGAGGATCTAGAAAAACTCGGTGTTTTTACTCCTCAGAAGTAAAAGCGGATTTAACGGCATGGTAACTTTCTTTTGGTTTACCATCATAATTAATTATGCTCCAACTTGGCCCTGGCCAGCAGTCGTTCAATTGCCAAAGGAGGGTTCCCATACAGTGAGGTTGTTTAGAAAGATGTGTTTTAATGGCCTCCTGATATCCTAAGGATTGAACCCATTGAGAATTAGTGATGTAGTCTTTAAACGTCAAACTAGAAGCATCACCACCGTATAAAGAATAGATGCTCATAACCGCTGAGATCTTACCATTGCCGATGTAGCTTTTCTGGCGATTTTTCATCACCTCACTTTCCAGTGATAGCTGATCAGCCGATACATATTGTGATAACAATTCATAATCCGGAAATGATTGAAACCCCCATTCTGCCATAAAGCGCCCTACATTCTGATGAAACCCATTAAAGTCATCTGGCCCGTGCCAAACACCCCAATAATGCATGCTGCCATGATTAAAGTTTTCGGCTGTGCCCCAATTGCTTTGTGGGGAAGTAGAGACATAAGGTGTTTTGTTTCGATTAAAGAGGTAGGCTACTGTACTTAAATTGATCTCGAAAAATGAACTATAGTCATTCCAAAATTGAAGAGAATCTTCAGGGGAGTACCCATATTGGTTTTGCCACCCCCAGTTTTTCCAGGCCACTTCTATCTCATTATTTCCGCACCACAGTGCCAGACAAGTGTGTTTAGATATTCGTTGGATTTGCTCTATAACCTCCAAGTACACGTTCGACATAAAAAGTGAGTCGCTTGGATAAAGTGTATTGGCGAACATAAAATCTTGCCAAACTAGGATGCCGTATTCATCACAGAGGTCATAAAAAAGCTCTTGTTCGTAAACGCCTCCACCCCACACACGAAGCATATTCATTCCAGCTTCTTTTACCTGAGTTAACAACCAATGGTATTGCTCAGGTTTAACACGTGGCAAAAAGACATCTTGAGGAACATAGTTAGCACCTTTCATAAAAGTCGGTTGATTATTTACTAAAAAGTAAAATGAAGTTCCAATAGAATCAGGTTCGTTGATGAGTTCAATTGTTCTGAATCCAATTTTTTGACTATCCACAGGGTCGGACTTTTTGCCATTCTCAATAAACCCAAAATCAAAGGTGTAGAGTTTTTGATCTCCACTTCCGTTAGGCCACCACCTTTCAACATTCATTTGATACTGAAGACCAACCTCATTTACACCTTGCTTCAATTCAATTGAATAAATACTGTCATTTAAATAGACTTTTACTTTTTGCTGAGCTGCAGAATTTATTTTGAGAAGTCCACCAATTTTTGCGGTATTGTTATCCAAACGATAGGTGTATCCTATGTCCTCAAACTTCAATTTTTTCCAATGGACCAATTGAATATTTTTCCAGATTCCAGAAGTTACAAAACGCGGTGCCCAGTCCCAACCAAAATGATAGGCGGCCTTTCTGGTGAATGGAGCTACGGGATACTCAGATGTATCACTTCCTCCAGGCAAGCGTAAATGGCTTCTAGCGTTTTCGAGGTTTTTAACTATTGGAGACGTGAACACAATTCGAAGCTCGTTGGGTCCTTTTTTTACCAGTGTATCAACGTTTACAGTCCAAGATCGGAACATATTGTTAGCCTCAAGAATCAAAGTGCCGTTGAGGTAAACATCTGCATAGGTATCTAATCCTTTAAAATGAAGTTCTTGATGAAACTCTTTTAGTAGCCCTTTTTTAATTTCAAACTTCGTTCGGTATTCCCAATTGTGCTTTTCTATCCATTGTTGTTCAATCTCGTTGTTGTCTTTAAAAGGATCCTCTATAACATTGTTTGCCATGAGGTCTGTATGTACCGTGCCAGGTACTGCTGCTGGCATCCACGAAAGTGTGTCCGCACCTTTAAATTCCCAATCTGATTCAAGGTTTATGCTAATTGTTTGAGCATTTGCGAAGCATATCCAAAAACTAAAGAAGAATAGTGCAGAATTACGCATGTCAATTTTTTAAGGCAGATTGAATAGATCGAATTTTATCATTGTCCACCAATGGTCTTTTACCCATACCATACAAATGGCTTTCATCGTTTTTCTGATGAATAGAAAAGTGTGCAGCATGTACACCAAGAGATTGGATTAACTTGATGTTAGATGCGTTAATCCCGCTCCCAGCCATGATTTCGATATTGCTCTGGGTTATTTCAACGAATTTCTTTATTTGACCCACTCCTTCTGGCGCTGTTGCTTTTCCCCCGGAAGTAAGTACCCGATTAAAGCCCAATTCAATGAGCTGGGCTAGAGTTGATAGTGGTTCTGAAACAAAGTCAATGGCACGGTGAAAGGTGCAATCTAAACTGATTTCATTGGCAATATTAACAAGTGCCTTACAGGCGGCTGCATCTATAGAATTTGTATGATCCAGGCATCCAAAAACAACTCCAGCAGCCCCATTGTGCTTTGCTTGACAAATGTCTTGCATCATAATTGTCAGTTCTTCATCGGAATAAACAAAATCACCTGCTCTTGGCCTAATCATGACGTGGGTTTCGATGTGTTGAGCACATTCCTGAATCAAGCCCGAAGAGGGTGTTAGGCCACCAAGATCTAGAGCGCTACACAGTTCAACTCTGTTGAATTTAGCAAGTGATGCCGCCTTTGCTTCTTCAATAGTCTCTATACAAGCTTCAAGTTCCATCTAGCGTACAATTACTTCATCAATAAATATCCAAGAATCGCTACCTGCGGCTTCATGCCATGCAGGCATCGGCCCTCTACTTTTTAAGAAGATCTGAACATATCTTGCTTTGATTGTTTTGTTTTTATACACATCACCTATCAATTCGATTGACTTATCTCGATCTTCACTAGCCATTGGGCCGTGAAGAATTGTAAAAATGTTCCAGTTTTTGTTGTCTTTAGAATAATGAATTTCTATAGTGTCAGGCTGCAGTATCCAGGCATTGTTGTATTGATAAAAACGCAACGCTACTTCCTGAAATTCTATTTCTTTTCCAAAATCAAGTGTGAAGTCGACATCCGTACCAGAAAACCCTTGCCATTTTCCATCCCGGAAATTATGTGTGCCAAGCAGACCATCTGTTAAACCAGAATTTCCACCAGCCGTATAATACTTGCTAAAATTAGTTTTGTAGCTGGGCTCAATACCCAGTGCTTTATGTGAGACTACTTCGCTAGAATTGATGGTTCCGTATGGTTCCCCATTCTTATAAGCCTGAACATCTAGCCTACCCGTTTTATTTAATGCAATTGGATCGACATAATTAATAGTAGTATCAAGATGCGTTATTTGCGTTAAGGTTTTAGAAACTCTATAGGGAATATCATGGTTTAATAAGTTGGTGTCTTTATAACTGTATTTAAATTCAAGGTTGGGTACACCTGGTTGAAAAACAAGAAAAGTCTTGTCTTTTTCTCTTTTGGATGAAACCATTACAGGTTCTGCTTCTAATCCGTATTTAACCAGACCTGCATCAAGAATGGGGTAATGTTTTTGTAGTCGATCGTAGAATTCTACGTAACCTGTGTCAGGGCCGGACCATAAAACCTCGGCCATGGCTAAAACTCTTGGGAAGACTTTTGAATCCAATACCGAATCGTTTGGTACGTGTTCGGTCCACATGTTTGCTTCTCCTCCAATGATGTGCTTGTGTTTGTCTTTGGGAAGTTCTTTGGGAATAGGGTTAAAATTATAAACGTGCTCTACATTGATAGCATCTAATCCATAATCAAGATAGCAGTGACTTGTTGGAGACATGATTACATCATGCCCCATTTCTGCAGCTATTTGCCCAAACTCTTTACCGCGCCAGCATTGTACTGTTGCATTTGGCGAAAGGCCACCTTCTAAAATTTCATCCCAACCGATGAGTTGCCTTCCATTTTCATTTAAAAACTCTTCAATGTGGCTAATGAAAAATGATTGGAGTTCATGCTCATCTTTTAGATCAAAATCGGCCATTCGTTTCTGGCATTTGGCGCAATGTTCCCATCTGTATTTTGGAGCTTCATCTCCTCCAATGTGGATGTACTTTGAAGGAAAAAGTTGCATTACCTCTACAAGAACGTCTTCAATAAACGTGAAAACCGAGTCGTTTCCGGCACAGTAGATTTCTTTAAAAACACCCCAATCATTGGCTACTTCTACTTGTTTGCCTGTACAGCTCAACCAAGGGTAAGCGGCTATTGCCGCCTGGCTATGCCCAGGCATCTCTATTTCTGGGATGATCCTCACATTCCGTCTTTCTGCGTAGGCCACAATTTCTTTTATCTCTTTCTTGGTGTAAAATCCACCATAACGCGAACCGTCTTTTTCGGTTCTCCAAGCAGCTACCTCTTGTAGTTTGGGATATTTATCAATAGCTAAACGCCAACCCTGGTCTTCTGTAAGGTGCCAGTGTAGAGTATTCATTTTATAAAAGGAAAGCGCATCTATGTATTTTTTTACGGTCTGTGCAGAAAAAAAGTGTCTGCTGCAATCCAACAAAAGACCTCTGTGTTTAAAGGTGGGATAATCGGTGATCGTCATCACCGGAATTTTCCCATCATTGAGAAAAATGAGTTGTTTAAGGGTTTGACATGCAGCTATGGTTCCTCCAAATCCTCCTGTTTTAACGAGCACCTGATTTTCGGTGATCTCGAGTTTGTAACCTTCATAATCTTCAACGTTGTCGTCATGAATGAAACAAAAGGTATTCTCCGGATAGTCGTTGCCTTCGTATTCTACGGGCTTGAGGTCTATCTTCAAACCGTAATTAACAAAGTTCCAAAGCAAATTCATGCCATCGTTTTGAAAATACTTATATGCTAACCGGGTATTGTTCTTTATTTCAAAATAACCGCTGCCTATTTCTACATGTTTAGGCTTTGGAATGATATCGTATTGCGACCTCGAGCTTAAGCTGTATAGCATTAAAATAGATAGGAAGGTCAAATGAATTGGGCTCTTAAATCGAGAAGGCAATGTTACTCCCATTCTAATCTGTATTCGGCTGGAACCAATTCCTCTTTGTTCTCTGTGCGAATGGCATATTCAAAGCCTGCGTATACAGAAGATGCTCCAACTCGACCTTGTTTATCTAATGCCAAAAACCCACATTGTAGATTTTCTAGATCATTGTGTTTGGCCATAATTCTTCTTACGGCTTCATCGCATGCGTCTTGAGGGTGCATTCCGTTGCGCATCATTTCAACCACAATACTAGAGCCAGCGACTCTAATAATTGCTTCTCCAACCCCAGTGGCACAACATCCACCTACTTCATTATCTACAAAGAGACCTGCACCAATAATTGGAGAATCTCCTACACGACCCTGTAATTTATAGGCCATTCCGCTCGTGGTACAACTCCCAGAAATATTTCCGTCACCATCCATGGCTAACATACCAATGGTATCGTGATTTTCTACATTTATTATAGGTCTATATTCAGATTCTTTCAGCCATTCCTTCCATTCGGTTCTGGCTTTTTCAGTTAATAGATTTTTCTTTTCAAAACCCTGCTCGAGAGCGAACTGTTGCGCTCCTTTACCAACCAGCATTACGTGCGGGGTTTCGTCCATGACCCTTCGGGCCACTGAAATCGGGTTCTCGATTTCTTGTAAAAAGGCAACTGCACCACAACGATTATTGTGATCCATGATGCAAGCATCCAGGGTAACTTTACCATCACGATCTGGTCTACCCCCCAGTCCCACACTCATATTTTCTGGATCGCTTTCTATCACTCTAACCCCTTTTTCTACGGCATCTAGCGAAGAGCCTTTAGATTTTAGAGTTTTCCAAGCCTCAGCATTAGCTTGAATTCCGTGATTCCAAGTGGAAACCACAACTGGCCCTTTGTTCTTTTCATTTGGTTTGATCGGTGTGGGAGAACTCTCTGATCTTGATTTTAAAGGGAGTAATAAGCTGCTAGAGGCGAGTGCACTCAGCTTAATAAAAGCTCTTCTAGATTTCATATTCCAAAAGAAAGAAAATCTGAAAATTGAACCTACCTCTTAATTGTAAAATCGAACTTATTTCTCAGGTCAACCTTTCAAAGAATAATTGATACTGGATGATTTATACAAACAAAAAGCGCGAGGAACATCCTCGCGCTTTCTGCTGTTTTAGTTTTCTTGTTTTTTTATTTGTGGATCACTTTTAAGCGAGCCTGGTGTATCGTGTTGTCTTTATAAGCTTTCACTACATATTCATTGTCACCCGTATCGGCCAATAAAACTGTTTTTAGCATTCTGTATTCTTCTTTTTCACTAAAAACCAATTTACCTTTTCTATCGTAAATCACTAGTCCAACTACTTCATTGTCGCCATAAGGCAAGTTAATTTTTAAGTAATTGTCCTGTGCGGCCATTGCATCTAGCGATAGTGCAGCCATAACAACAGGTGTTGCAGTAACTACTTCTGGAATTTCTTCCATTTCTAATACTTCTTCTAATGGATCATTTTCATAATCCCAAACTTCATAGTTAGGTGTTGTTGCGAAAGCAGAAGTGCTTATAAAAAGAGCTGCTAAAGCTGCGGGGATAAGTTTTGTCGTTTTCATTTTTTCTCGTTTTTATGATTGTTCTTGTTTTAGACGGTTATGTCTAAAGCCAAGTTACGTGCCAACGAAAAAAATCAAAGTGCCAAACTTATTGACAGTTGTAGATTGAATTGTTCAAAGCCCTTTAAAATCAGGGCTTTTTAGTGTTTTTGTAACAGTAGAAGTGGGTGTTGTATTTTTTTTAAACCAAAATATCACTGTTCATAAACGGACACAAATTTGTGCGTTATTGAACGGAAATTGGCTCTTGAGATACTTTTTCTTTTGGAGGGAATACCTTCTTTTGAAACAGGATCATAATTCCTACTCCAATAGAGATGGCCATATCGGCAATATTGAAAATAGGTCTAAAGAAGATGAAGTAGTCTCCTCCTTTAAAAGGAATCCACTCTGGAAGAAAGCCTTCATACATTGGGAAATATAACATGTCTACTACATTTCCTCTTAAAAAGGCAGAATAGCCCTCTGTAGAATATTGTGCCAAGCCATGATAACCTGTCCAGGCCATAAGCTCTTCATTGAATAACATTCCCTTGTCGAAGAT
>JAOARK010000240.1 GCA_025210575.1 Schleiferiaceae bacterium | reverse complement strand
TGAAGTGAAGTGTATCATTGCTAAAGGTAGGTTCGGCGGTCCAATCCATGGAGATATTGTAGGCAAAAGCTGAATTTTGAATGGATGCTCCAAACGAATTGTTGGAAAAGGCCGGAAGGCTTCTTCCCTGGATTTCCAGATTATAGACATTACTCCTGAAAGCGCAACTGTCAATGGTTGGCGATGCATCAAAGATGGCCATTGCGCTGTGGTTTCTCCAATTGTTGGCTGCCTTTTCAAAAATACAGTTTCGGAATATGCAATCCGGGTCAATGGCATTGTCCAATACATTAATGCCTTGCCAATAGTTTTGTCCATCCCTGGTGGTGAAAAAGATGGGGGAATTTTCTGAGCCTATGGCATTGATCTTTCCATTGATGCTAAAATAGGCTCCGGTATTTCCTTGTACCACTACGGGCGGTTCAATAAAATGCTGACGGGTTTGGGTGATGTTGAATTGAGAATCGAAGTAATAGGGGATGCCCAGGTTGGGCCAGTGCATCACCTCGTTGAGGTAGCGGAAGTTGATAAATATAAAGTTGTTGGTATTGTTGCTGATATCTACGTTCTCTCCAAAGGTGAAATTTCCACCAAAGTTATCGCTCATGTATATTGGATACGAGGTATTGGTAATGGTAGAATTAGCCATGTTAAGTATACCTCGCTGATGAATATTCACTCCAAAGCCAGTGAAATCCCTAAGGATACAATTGTTGGTTAAGTTCAGTTCACCATGACGGAGATAAGTATTGCTGGCATACTCAATGACACAATTATCCAGGTTCACCTCACCCTTGTATATCACATTATCGTTGGGGAATCCGACATAGATACCTTGATAAAAACCAGGGGAGGGCGAGTCTGTGTCAGCTGTAAACATTGCACCGGTGGCGTTCAGAATACCTCGTACTTCCATGTACAGGTTACCACCGAAGCGCACTTCAACCCCGTCTTCAATGGTTAGAGTTACACCGCTGTTGACGGTCACATGACCAGTAATATTGTATGGACTATTAACTAAAGTAAGTGTTGTATTCGCAGATATGGTACCGCTCAAATCGGTAGCAAGCGTCGCGTGTGTGAAGAAAACGGTTAAGACAAGCAATAGGAGGGTAGAAGTATGTCTCATGTCACTAAGTTTAAAAGTTTCAACCTCGGAGAAATATCAATCAGCACAATTCATAAACTTTTAACCTGATTTCGATCTGAACTCTAAAGTTTAAATCGAAATCAGATTCTAATCAAAATGCGAAGCCCAAGATAGAGCAAAACGGAGCTGGTGTCAATGGAGAGGAATCGTAAATTGATTAACAGGCATTGTAGGGTGATGAATTAATAGGACTGAGTACAATGCAGAAATGGGAAGGAGAAATGTCTGGCATTACGGGGGAGATAGAGTATTATTTTCTCAAATAGAACCCCTACTTTTGGCGATTCAAAATAGCTAAGATGAGAACTAAGATAGAGACAGAGAACTATAAGTTTGTTCAAAATACTAAGTGCGAATATTTTCCATGTCACAAAGTGAAGAACGATACAGAATTCAATTGCTTGTTCTGCTTTTGCCCCTTGTACATGCTAAAGGATCAGTGTGGTGGTAATTTCAAATATACCAATGGAGTGAAAGATTGCAGTGATTGTTTAATCCCACATTCCAAAGGAGCTTATAAGCATGTGATGAGCAAAATGAGCCAGGTGATTAAGATCGGGAGTGAGCGCGAAGAATAAGTACATTCCTAAAGATGATCTTTGTGTAGTTAAAATGCTTTGATGTAATGTTATAGGAGGTATTTTATTACGGCAAAGCAAACAAGAAATAGTGTCAAGTTAAGTGTGAAGCTTTGGGTTGAGAAAACCCGACAGCGTCGATAGACCTGTTGGCGTTAAACGCTGTCAGGAGCTTTGCACGCTGACAGGTTTCTGAAACAGAAATCTTAACTTAACACAAGTGATGGTTAGTATCCCCAAAGTGATTTTAGCTTAAAAAAGATGGGAGTGGTCTTTGTAAAGTAGCAAAGCATGCTCCCAATTTATGTAGCACCGATTGTAAGCTTACATGCGCCACTACAAAAAATGGGAGTGCCTCATGTAAGCTTACAAAGATCATTACCAAAAATGGTAGTCGTCATTGTAACGTTACAATGACCATTCCCAAAAGTGGGAGTAGTGAATGTAAGCTTACAAAGACCATTACAAAAAGTGGGAACGACGTTTGTAAACTTACAAAGACTATTACCGAAAGTGGGAGTTGCCTTTGTGATGTTACAAAGACTGTTACCAAAAGTGGGAGTGGCAATTGTTGTCCAACAAGGACCATTACCAAAAATGGGAGTAGCGATTGTTGCCCAACAAAGACCATTACCAAAAGTGGGAGTGGCGCTTGTTGTTCAACAAAGACCATTACCAAAAATGGGAGTAGCGCTTGTTGCTCAACAAAGATCATTACCAAAAGTGGGAGTGGCGCTTGTTGCTCAACAAAGACCATTACCAAAAGTGAGAGTTGCCTTTGTTATCCAGCAAACGTCTTTACATACTTTAAAAATGCTATTTGCAAGAGGTAGTGGTAATCTTTTAAAGCCTACAGGTTGATTACCTTGTCGGCATTGGCTTGTAAAGTAATAATATCCATCATTGTGCCTTTTATCCCCACAGCTATTTTTTTGGCAATTCCATAATGTTCCAAACAAGTGGTGCAAGCCATCAGCTTTACGCCTTTTTCTTCCAGTATTTTAAGGTGAGCAACCACGGCATGATCATCGGTCAGTAATTTTACTCCTTCATTGTAAAAAGTAATGATCTTGGGCCAGCGATTATCTTCAATTAATAGTTTAAAATAGTTAGTGATCAGTTTTAAGGCCAATTCTTTATCTCCATCGCCCATTCCGTAGCGTGTAATCTGAAGTAAAGTATTCTGTTGTGTCATTTTGATAGGTATTTAATTAATGTGACGCAGATGTATCGTTTTTTTTGCGTTAACATCTGCGTCTAATAGTCTTGTTGAGTCTGTTAATGATCTATTGGATGGCTATTTCTTTTTGATTATTGATGGAAACAAGAATGCATGGAATGATTCTCTTTGCGTCGTGGCGTCTTTGCGAGAAAACAATTAGTTTCCAAATACCCGCTTCAATACATCATTCACCCTGGCCATCGGATCCTGTCTGATTTGGGCTTCTTCCTGGGCAATTTTCACAAACAAACCATTCAGTGCTTGCTCAGTCAGGTAGGCATCCAGGTCAATATTAACTGGTTTCAGTCCGGCCATTTTTCCAAAGGGATTATCCGCCACCAAATTCCACTTCGTAGTGAGCGATTCCCATGATTCATTGGTTGATATACCGGCTGCAATCTCTTTATCCAGCGATGTTTGAATTTGTGGGTTATATAAATCAAACAACTGCTGATAGGTGCTGGATTTCAGGTATTGCGTGGCCGCATCATTCTCACCTTTCAGAATGTTAAATGCATCTGTAATGCTCATGTTTTTAATGGCACCCCAGAAAACAGGGCCGGCCTCTTTGGCAGCGTCTTCTGCTGCATGGTTGATGCGCTTCACCACATCTTCAATCAGCTTATCGCCACCTGGTATTTTGGAGGCATTCTTTACAATGATGTCTGCCTCTTTTGGCAATAGGATTTTTACCAGTTCATCGCCATAATAGCCATTGCTTTTGCCCAATTGAGCAGATGCAGTGTCGGTTCCCACGCGCAGAGCCTCGCGCAAACCATTGGCCACTTCAGTCTCAGTCAGCGGTAATGAAATCGGATAGTTTTCAACTATTTTAGTTAGCTCTGCACAAGCGCATAGAGTGATGGCGAGTAGTAAGTAGATTGTTCTTTTCATGTATAGTGTTTTAGCGTATAATAGTGTCTGATTTTTTGTGTCTTATTTCTGATGTTTCCCCGGATTCTCC
>JAOARK010000239.1 GCA_025210575.1 Schleiferiaceae bacterium | reverse complement strand
GGAAAGATGTAAAAAGTAAACTCCAGCATTTAATCCACTTAAGTCGTGTGCGGGTTTAGCTGCACCTTGATAAATTATTTGTCCGCCAACGTTCATCAGGGTCATCGTTTGAATGTCCTGACTATTGCTAATTCTAATCACTCCTTCCGTTGGATTCGGGTAAATATTGAGCTGAGACCAATCGTACTCTGCTGTGCTAATGGTAGCGGCTTCCAAGTCAAACTTCCACATGTCATTTGGGAACTGGTTGGTCTGACGGTTTAAACCACCAAAAAAGTAAACAGTACCACTGATTTCAAAACTTCCAGGTGCCCATCTGCTTACTCCTGGGTGCGAAGGAAACTGCAGCCATGTATCGGTTGAAGGGTTGTAGCGCCACATTTCACCGGTTTGCATCCAGCTGTGATTGTCACCATCACCGCTTAAAACAAATCCAAAACCGTTATATGAAAATTGCGTTCCGGCTACTCTTGCTTCACCTGGAAACAAGTTTACAGCTGTCCATGATCCGGTGGCTGTATCCAGTTTGTACCAATCGCGATATATAAAATTACCTGCATGCCCAAAGCCCGCTAATACTTCTCCACCTGCATTAAAGTGATAAGGGTGGTGTCTTTCTGGACCTGGTAGATCAGTAATCTGTTTCCATGTATCAGTAGGTATATCGTATTCCCACCAGTCTTTTAGATTCCCAGGTAATCCATCTCCTAAACCTGCGTAAATCTTATCGCCAATTCCGATAAAGGCTGGGTGTCTTCTTCCAGCACAAGGGCAAGAAGTAAGCGGTGTCCAATTTCCGGTAGCTGGATCATAGCTCCAAAGGTCTCTCATGTATTCAACGGCATCCGCTCCAAAACCAATGTAAGCCTTTCCATTTACAACTGTGCCTATAGAAAAGCTTCTTGCCTTGCCAGGGAAGTTGGTTAAGGTAGACCATGAATCTGTAGACGGATCATAACTGAAGAAGTCGTCTGTTGGTTGATTAAATCGATTGGTGCCGGTTACCGCGTAGCCAATTCCATTAATTGAAAAAGTTACGGGATGGTGTCTTCCGCTAGGAATGGAACCTAACGCAGACCACGTTTGTGCCTTTATTTGATAAACAGTAAGTAATAGGCTGAACAGTATAAGTTTCTTCATGTAATTAGTTTAGGGGCTTAAGACGCAGGTATGGGGTGATTAATTACAGAATTATCACGGTTTTATTAAATAATCTTCAAGTGCCTTATTTGCCTTGTGTGATTTTTTTCGCTGGTAACCTCTTTTATTATAGAATTCAATTTTCGCTTTTGTTTCTTCTAGATCCAAGATTGCATAGTTATGACGGCCGTCTATCCAACTAGCCAAGCCTAGTAGGTTTACAGCAAGACCAGAAGAAATAAGTTGAAAAGGTGTCATGCAATCGCTATTATCTATAGGTTTTGGTTTTACGTATTTATTCTGATGTATATCCCCTGCCAGAAAGAGGACATTGTTTTTTACGCTTAAAATTTTGCAAAGTTTTTGATAGTCTGAAGACTTCTTTTTCCAATTCTCTATGCCTGAGTTTAGAGTGAGTCCACTACAAATTATGGTATATGGTAGTTCGTGCTCTAGTTCTTTTGCAATAAATTCAAACTGTTCAGGGCTAATTTGTCTGGTAGTTGTCGATTCCGATCTGACATCTAGAAAAATGACTTTTGCTAGAGGGGTTTCAATGGCATAATAGGTTTCTGGGTAATTTGCAGAGCATTGAAAATATTTGTGGAAAAGCTCGCGTGTAGCTTTTGCCTTGACATCATTTACTTCGCAACCTAAGACATCATTCCAAGCAAAATCATGGTCGTCCCAAATGGCATTTAAGCCATTTTTTACGCGCATCTTTTTTACCAGTCTTTTAAAGTGAACTTCGCTGAATTGCTTTTGGTATTTCTCATTCATCACCCTTCTGAATTTATCATCAGGATAATGTTGAGGTTTTCCATTTGCTTCACTATTCCATATGCCATAATCCATATAGATGTTATCTCCGAGTAAAAAGAGATAATCAGGATCTTGATCTTCAATTTTAGCCCACCAAGGTTGATTAGGGTAATGTTTAAAATTTGTACAAGATGTAAAGGCAATTTTCATTTTGGTGTTCATAGCTTTTTGGGTATGACTGGAATCCGAAGCTAATCAAAGTCCAGTGGAAGAACAAACTCTATACAGATGAGAACCATGCTACTTCGCTTTTTTACCTAAGGTAATCTTGTAGTCATCTTTGTGACTTTCAATTTTCACATTTAGATAGCGCGTCTTTTTATTGGGGTCCTTTTCAATAATCTCGTCATCGCCTGTCTCTCCTTCGGCAGTTTTCTTGCTCCCAAATAGCTTGTTGCGGGCTCCTTGTTTAATAATCTTCCATGGTATTCTTACGTAATATTCCAGATGGTCATCCATGTCTTGACTACCCGAAACATCAAAATGTCCCAAGGATGATTCTATGGTCATATTCGGAATGTTGATTTTTCCATAGGTCATATCCATATGGTTTTGTAAAGTGTCAAAGCGAACATTTGAAAGATCTTTATCACCCATGTAATCAGAGAGCATTTGCATGTACTCGTAATTTTCAAGGCGGCCGTTGAGGACTTGAACGTCCATATGAACTTCAGATTGATCGAGGTCTGGTACTAAATCAGGGTAAACACGAATATTCCCTGTAACCTTAGCCGATAATTGACCATGAATATTGTCTGATACCAAAGCGTCTTGACCAAAATTCTCGAACTTGAACATGAGCTTATCAATATCCACATCTTCTATATCAAGTTGAGGCTTGAGATAAATGTGCTTAGGGTCACTGCCATTAAAGTAACCGCTCAGCCCAACATGTCCACCTGCAGCCATCATACTTAAAGTATCTATGTAGATATAATGATTTTGTGTACTTCTGATTTGAGCTTTGATTTTTTGAAGATCAATTTTATGGTAGATAAAATGTCCAACGTCTACGTTGAAAGCCATATCAGTAAAAGGCAATTCATAGAGGTTATACGCTTCTGCATGTTCTTGAACATCGTTTTTGCTGGGTGTATTTTCCTTAGCCTCTTCGTTCGATTTTGAATCTAAATTGAATTGATGGAGCTCGTCAAAATCTATATAATTCGCATTTAGATTTAAAAGGTTGTCCCTCACCCGCATTTTAGGATCATCACCGAGATAATAGTTCAAGTCCATATCAAAACTTGTCCGTCCAAGTTTGCCATGAAAGTTTTCAATTTTTAGGTGTTCATCTCCATAATGAAAATGGCCATTAAATTCTTCAAAACGCAAGGGATGCACATGCATCTTGGCACTTAATTCATCCAGATCAACATCAATAGAATGAAGTTGAGAATCTTTATAGTGCATTTCGGAATTGAGGTGGATTCTTAACTTTTCGAATTCTTCATGACGGTAATCCTCGGGTACATAATTCTCGCCTTTGTAGGCGAACAGATCTTCCAAACGAAGCAGGTCAGAGTCGAAAGTCAAATCCACAGCTATATCGCCATTTAATTCAGGTTTCATCCAAAATTCATAATCGTGAACAAATCCGTTAAAGTGAAAATCTGATTGGTCTACAAAACCTGTAAAGTCTTTGATGTTTAGATCTGTTCTGTCCACATGAATGTCTGCATGAAAGTCGTGCAATTCATGCGGGTAGTGTTTTAGTTGGGCATGGAGACTGTCAATGTAAAAATCACCTACGGGTAAATATTCTGACTCGGTAATTGCCCTTGCTGAAGTTTTAAATGAAAATCCAACTTTAAAATTTTCAATTTGTTCGTCTATTCCTGAGCTATCTGTTTCCGAGTAACCTGATAATTCCGATAGATCTAAAAATTTAGAATCAATATCTAAATGGGCTACAACGGGTTTTGAGGTATGATGGATAATGGCAGGTAGATCTGAAATAAAACCATTAATTGATAAGTCTGATTTGCCCATAACCAGATTGAACTTATCCAGTTTTGCTTCATCTCCTTTCATGATCAGATGAGCGTCAAGGTCATTTAATGGTGCGGGAAGATCTGAAGAGGTAAAGGATAGATTGTCTATTTGTATTTCACTGTAATACGCTTGATTCAATTCTTCTAAGGCTTGTTCAGGATCATCAAGATTTATGATATCGTGAAATTTTAAGTGCATCGCCACTTTGCCTTGTGGGTTTTCTATGCTTGTCAGATTTAAAAAGTTTGCTAGGAAGTCGAGGTCAAAATCAGCATCTAACTGCATATCTATTTCTGGAGCAGTAAAATTCTGAACGAAAATGGATCCGATGAAGTTGCCTTCTTCAAG
>JAOARK010000238.1 GCA_025210575.1 Schleiferiaceae bacterium | reverse complement strand
TCACATGTTTATTTGTGATTATGAAAATGGACAATGGAATAATCCAAGAATAGAACCTTTAGAACGTATTCCAACCCATCCAGCGGCTATGGCATTACATTATGGGCAAGCTATTTTTGAAGGTATGAAAGCCACTGTTGCTACAGATGGTTCACCAATGCTTTTTAGACCAGAGAAGAATGCAGCCCGTTTAAATTTTAGTGCAGATCGTATGGGAATGCCGCATTTTCCAGAAGATGTATTTGTAGAAGGTCTAAAGCAATTAGTAGCTATGGAACAAGCATGGATTCCTCCTCAAGAAGGAAGTGCATTGTATTTGCGTCCATTTATGTATGCCGATGAACCTTTCATTGGGATGCGAGCTGCAACAAGTTATAAGTTTATTATCATGGCATCTCCAGCAGGTACCTTCTTTAGTAATCGTATCAAATTATATGCAGAGACCAAATATATAAGAGCGGTTGATGGTGGAACAGGAGAAGCTAAGGCAGCAGGCAATTACGCTTCGGCAATTCGACCAACCGAATTAGCAAAAGCCAAAGGTTATGATCAAGTATTATGGTTAGATGCTCTAGAGCATAAATATATCCAGGAAGTGGGAACAATGAATATCTTCTTTAAGATCGATGGAAAGTTCATTACACCACAACGCGATGGCGCTATTTTAGATGGTATTACACGAATGAGTGTTATCGATTTATTGCGTCATAAAGGTTTTGATGTTACAGAACGTGCTATTACCATTGATGAAATTATTGAAGCTTCAAATAATGGCACTTTAGAAGAAGCTTTTGGTACAGGAACTGCTGTCGGCATTGCGTATATTCAAGATATAGGTTATAAAGATCAAATTATTCATGTTTCTGATAAAAGCCCAGTTGGACTCGATGTTAATGATACATTAAATGCGATAAAAACAGGTCAAGCAGAAGATCCATTTAATTGGATGGTAAAAATTGAAAAAACACTGGTATAAGGGCGTTCCCCTTTTCCGCTTAAGCTACAAAGGGTCTGGCTTTCGGCAGTCGCTCTCTTCGAGGAGCTCCAACAAAGCCTCAATCCTTAACGCTATATTCCCGCGAATGCGGGAATCTCAAAAAATAGAAGTAATATAAATAAGATTCCACTTTCGTGGGAAATAGATATGAAAAAAGAGATTCTAAAAAAAGGCTTTTCTAATTTGTGTACAGCCAAAGCTATGGCCGAACTCTATGAAGCAAATTTCAAACAAGTGTCTAAATACGTTCATGCAACCTCAAGAGGACATGAAGCGGTACAAACAGCACTTGGATTGCAATTATTACCACAAGATTACGCCTTTCCGTATTATCGTGATGACGCCATGTTATTGGCTTTTGGGATGCAACCGTTCGATTTGATGTTGCAATTACTAGCGAAAAAGAATGACCCATTTTCTGGAGGTCGTACCTATTATTCGCATCCTAGCTTAAAGGATATAGATAAACCAAAACTCCCACACCAATCTTCAGCAACAGGAATGCAAGCCATCCCTGCTACAGGGGTTGCTATGGGAATGCAGTATTTAGAAAAACAAAACCTTGAAAATACCGTTTTAGAATGTCACATTGAGCCTGTCGAATTGGATAGCGAAGCCTCTCTAAACCCAATAGCAGTATGCTCTCTTGGAGATGCCTCTGTAACAGAAGGAGAGATCGCAGAAGCCTTTCAAATGGCCGCTTTAAAGCAAATGCCAATTCTATATTTGGTGCAAGATAACGGCTGGGATATTTCGGCAAATGAAGCAGAAACTAGAGCACAAAACGCCTATGAATATGCAAGAGGTTTTAATGGCTTAGATGCCATCTCTATTGATGGCGCCAACTTTATGGAAAGTTATAAAGCCATAGAAGAAGTCATTGCAACGATTAGAAAAGAACGCCGCCCATTTGTAGTACATGCAAAAGTACCTTTGTTAAATCATCACACCTCTGGTGTACGCATGGAGTGGTATCGTGATGATTTGGAAGAAGCACGCTCTAGAGATCCTTATCCAGTATTAAAACAACAATTATTAGAGAATGGATTTACAGCCGATGAAGTGGAAGCCATTGAAAAAGAAGCACAAGACAAAGTTGCTTCAGATTTCAAAAAAGCTTTAAAAGAAGAAGACCCAACACCAGAGGATTTATTTACCCACGATTTTGCGCCAACACCAATTACTGAAGAGGTTGGTGAACGTTCTCCTGAAGATGGCGAGCGTGTAGTGATGGTAGATTGTGCGTTACATGCTATTGAAGAATTAATGCGAGACCAGCAACGCTGTTTGTTGTACGGCCAAGATGTTGGAGGGCGTTTAGGAGGTGTTTTTAGAGAAGCCGCTACGCTAGCACAGAAGTTTGGAGATGATCGTGTATTTAATACACCTATTCAAGAAGCATTTATTGTAGGATCTACTGTAGGAATGAGTGCAGTTGGTTTAAAACCTATTGTTGAGGTACAATTTGCAGATTATATATGGCCAGGATTAAATCAATTATTTACAGAGGTAAGTCGTAGTTGCTACTTATCTAATGGAAAATGGCCTGTAAGCATGATATTGCGTGTACCTATTGGTGCTTATGGTAGTGGAGGTCCTTATCATTCGTCATCTGTAGAAAGTGTGGTGACAAACATTAGAGGTATAAAAATAGCTTATCCAAGTAATGGAGCCGATTTGAAAGGATTGATGAAAGCAGCGTATCACGATCCCAACCCAGTAGTAATTTTAGAGCATAAAGGATTGTATTGGTCAAAAGTGCCTGGTACAGAAGGTGCTACTTCTATTGAGCCTGCGGAAGACTATATATTACCTTTTGGAAAAGCATGGGTATTACAAGAAATCTGGAAGCAAGAAGAGGTAGAAACTGCGACTATAGTAACTTACGGAATGGGTGTGCATTGGGCATATAATGCTACAGAAGGTATGAGAGATCAGGTTGAGATTATTGACTTGAGAACTTTAGCGCCTTTAGATGAAAATACGATTATGAATTCTGTTAGGAAAACAGGAAAGTGTTTAGTCGTTACGGAAGAACCATCCAATAATAGTTTTGCAAGAGCATTAGCAGGGAAAATTCAGGAAGAATGTTTCCAAAGTTTAGATGCGCCAGTAATGGTCATTGGAAGTGAAAATATGCCAGCAATTCCACTAAACTCAACCTTAGAACAAACGATGATTCCTTCTACAGAAAAAGTGAGCGCTAAGATCGAATATTTGCTTAATTACTAGTATTTTGTATCTTACATGGTATAATCTTATACTATGTATACAAGACGCATATTTCCTATTAAAGGGATCATAAAATGGACACGGCGTTACATTTATTTGTTCCTTTTACTAGCGACTATTCCTGTTATTTTATTTGAAATTTTTCGGTGGAAGTGGTTACATATTCCGTGGTTGCCTTTAGGAGTTTTAGGTACAGCAGTTGCTTTTATTGTTTCTTTTAAAAACAATGCTTCTTACGATCGTCTTTGGGAAGCTAGAAAGATTTGGGGAGGTATTGTTAATGCTTCAAGATCGTGGACCATCCAAGTAAAGGATTTTATAACCAATGATCATGCAAAAGAAAAATGCACTGAAGCAGCTTTAAAAAGCATTCATAGAGAACTAGTGCATCGACATGTCGCTTGGTTAACGGCGTTGAGATATCAGTTGCGGAAAGACAAGCCTTGGGAAACCCACTTAAAGAATAGTAAGTCCAATCGCGAGTTTAGAGAAGCTCAATTATTTGTTCATGAAGATAGTGTGCCAATTGAAACTGTTATAAAGGATTATATTTCGGAAGAAGAATATAATATAGTGGCATCTAAAGCTAATTTGGCGTCACAAATTTTAGGCATTCAATCCAAACGTCTCAGAGAGTTAAAACAGCAGGGGTATATCGAAGATTTTCGTCATATGGAAATGAACGCTATGCTAACAGAGTTCTACACCCTACAAGGAAAAAGTGAACGCATTAAAAATTTTCCGTATCCACGGCAATTTGCCACTTTGAATTATATTTTTATGTGGTCTTTTGTATTGTTAGTGCCTTTTGCGATTATGAAGGAGTTCCAAGATATCGGTGTAGAAATAGTTGCTTATTTAACTGAGAATCCTGCGTATTTTGAAATTTCGCAAACAATAGAAATGTTTATAGGGCGTCATTTTGTTTGGTTTTCAATACCTTTTAGTGCTTTAATAGGTTGGGTGTTTCATACCATGGAAGCTATTGGAGAAAATACTGAAAATCCGTTTGAAGGTGGTCCCAATGATGTGCCAATTACAGATATGAGTCGTGGTATCGAAATTGATATTAGGCAGCTGATTGACGATACAGATATTCCAGAACCCTATACCTGGAAAAATGATATAGTGATGTAGTTTGTAAAAGGCTGTTGGACCTTTCTATAAAGTATAAAAAAAGCACCAATCATTTGATTGGTGCTTTTTGAGCCGATGGAGGGACTCGAACCCACGACCTGCTGATTACAAATCAGCTGCTCTAGCC
>JAOARK010000237.1 GCA_025210575.1 Schleiferiaceae bacterium | reverse complement strand
GCTGTGGTATTGTTCTTTGGGATTTATTCTCAAAAATGCACTATTCAAAATAATTACTAGATATTGAATTCCAGTGTTACGATAGTTCCCGGAAAAGCCTTCTCATAGTTTTTTGAGAAGGTTCTGTGTTTTACTTGCTTCCACACTGCATCACCAGACATGATCTGTATTTTACCTTGATTTTGCTGCACAAACTGACGAATGGTATGCAAGCCTATTCCATTGTGCTCAGACGTTCTTGATGTAGTTCCATTTTCCACTGCCCACTTTATGGCCCCAACCGACGAATTAGAACCTGCTCTGGCAGTATCTTTAATCGATTTTCCTTGATTTACAACTGTAATGAAAAGCTTCTTGTTATAAACCGAGAAAAAGTGTGAAATGAACAACTCTCTACATGCTCCGTGCACGAATGCATTTCTAAAAATTTCAGCAACACATAGTTGAATCGCCATTTTCAATTGTGGATTGGTATTAATTTCCGGTCTATCCGGGAATATCTTTTCTTCCAGATACGCAGATAGATCATCTTCAGAAGCACTACCAAAATGTTGGCACTTTATCAGGCTTTTCCACACATTTTTCTTCGCTCCTCCTTTTATAAGTTTCTTCGTATTAAAAAGGTTCAGGATAGACTCCTGCATTTCAATGAATCGTACTTTGTTCCCTTTTCTTTCCAGACCTGCAACAAGGCAACCCAATACTGCAAACATATTTGATTCAAAGACTTTTGTTTCTTTAAAATTTAAAACAACTTCATCCTTAAAACACTTTTTCGTTTTCCAGTACAGTTCAGTAAAAAAAACTATTCCTTGAAAATTATTGCTGACTTTATAGGGTACAAATACTTCCATATAATGTAATTTTCTCCTAAGAATTTAAACAAATAGGATCGTCTAAGATAAAAATTTCGCTCGAAATACAAGAAAACGCCCATAAAAAAAGCGATCCCAAAAGGATCGCTTTCCTAATATATTGTAATTATCGATTACTCAACAATTGACTTGAATTTAGCATCTTCAAATACTTTTGCAAATTCCATATCGGTCTTAGCAGTAGCTTTCAAAGAAGCGTCTTTAGCAACAGCAGTTTCAAGGTTAGTGAAAACCAAGTTGTTGTTGTCAGTTCTAGCACCAACTACAGCCTTCAAGTAGTAAACCATTGCAGCATCGCTAGTGTTAGCGTTCAATTTTTCAAGAGCTACATTGTACTTACCAGCTAAAATGTTAGCCAAAGCAGCGTTAACTGATGGACACTCACCGAAGTGCTTAGCAGCAGTAGCGTAATCAGCTTTCATAATAGCAACAATACCTTGATTGTAGTTTACCTCTTTACCAGCACCTGTAGCAGCACCGAAAAGAACTTCAGCTTCAGCAACGTTACCATTGATCAACTCAACAGCACCTAAGTTATTCTTAACAACCGGGTTGTTAGCAGAAAGTTTATCAGCTTTGTCGAAGTTCGACTTAGCATCAGCAACTTTACCCATACCGAATAAAATCATACCTGCATCGTTGTAACCTCTCCAATCCTTAGAGAATTGCTTCTTAGCTGCTTCGTAAATCTTCAACTTATCCTTAGCAGACTCAACTAAAGTTGCAGAGTATAATAACTCTTCAACATTTAATTCTGAAGGGTTATTCATTCCAAGATCCTTCAATTCAGCATCGCTCTTACCAATAAGGTCAACGTTTACTGTGAATTTAGCTCTTCTTAACTGAGGAAGTACTTCTTTCTTAACTTCGTCAAAAGCAGCAGAAATGTTTCTGTTTTCTTTTTCACGAACTTCAGGATCTGAGTACATAGAAAGTACACGTAGGATCAATTCCTTATCTTGAATGTTAGAAGCTTTCATTAACTTCTGGAAACCTTCCCAATCTTCTGGAGTAACTTTAGACTTGAAGAAATCTTCAACAGCGTAATCAGCCATCTTAGCTCTCTTCATTTCTTTCTTAATGTGCTTAGAAGAAGAAACTTCACGCTTACCAGCTAGTTTCTCGTTCCAATCTTGCTTTCCATCAGGTGATGCATAAGCTGAAACTTCAACTCCTTTGTATTCTTTCTTTTCATCAGCCTTAACTGCATCTAAGTAAGCTTTCAAAGCTTTCATATCTTCAGCTTTCATTTCTGACCAACGAACCTGTGAGCTGTTGATTCTGTAGTGAAGATCTGCTTCTTGAGTTTCAGGAATAATTCTCTGGAAAGCATCTTTTCCGATAATGTTCATTGGCTTGTTCTGTACCATAGTAGCAGTAGCAACTACACCATCAGCAATCTTATATGGATCAAACTCAACTGATTTCTCTCCTTTGCTACCAACCATTCTGATTTCTAAATCAGAAATTCTCATAGCCTGCTCGTAAGGAATCTTTCCTGTGTAAGTGATAGTTTTACCAGTTTCGAAAGGAACAACGGTATTGTTTCCCTGAACCTTTTCACCTTGTAAAGTTTTTGCTGGGAAAGCTTTTTCACCACCTTCGAACTTAAGAACTGGTGTTGCAACAACAGTAACATTCTTGTTGAAGTACTTTGCCGGAATGTTTACAGTAACTTTTACATCAACCATATCAGCGTGTGCTTCCAAAACTTCAGGAGTCACCTGATACTTGATATTGCTTGCTTCTTTCTTCATCTTGTTTAGACCAGCACAGCTCGAAAGCAACACACCAGCTAAAGCTAAAGAAGCCAAGGACATAACCTTTGATCTTTTCATAACAACTACTTAATTATTTTAACTTTTAGAATTATAATCTAGTTCAGAAACAAATTTAAGAAAATTTTATGCATATTAAATCTATTCCATCTTTTTATTTGGCAATTCCTGTACCTTAGAGAATCACTCTGTTGAGACCTTTTTCACATTTGGTTTTAAAAATCGTATCAAGAAGTTTCTGATAATCCTCTTCATTATTTACGAAATCAATATTGTTGGTATCAATTACCAAAAACTTTAGGTCACGTTGCTGTTTAAAAAACTCAAAATAACTCTCCTGAATCTTCTCAAGGTAATCTTCCGAAATCTCCTGCTCATATTCACGACCTCGTGTCTTAATATTTCCCAACAATCTATCAACATCTGAGTGTAAATAGACATACAAATCAGGCTTAGGCAACGAATTATATATGATATGGAAAAATTGTCGATACAAACTATACTCATCATCCTGTAAAGTTTGCTTCGAAAATATAAGCGATTTCATGAAATAGTAATCAGAAATCGTAAAGGATTTGAATAAATCCCTCTCACTTAACTCCTTCTTTAATTGGTTATATCTATCGGCCAAAAACGACATTTCAAGCGGAAAAGAATACTTCTCCGGATCTTTATAAAACTTTGGTAAAAAAGGATTTTCAGCAAATTGTTCCAGAATCAACTTTGCATTGCACTCCTCTGCAATTTTGTGCGACAAAGATGTCTTCCCGGCACCAATATTGCCTTCAATCACGATAAAATTATAATCCATTAAAAACGAGTTACTGATTTGGAGACATAAAAATAAAAAATGAAGGGCAAATATCAGGCTTTTTTTAAAAAAAGCGGAAGTCAATTTCAATTAAAATATCAACAATGATTTTATTTACAAACTGCCCCTTCTGTATTCAAATCAAAATCAAGCGCAAAGAAAAATCGAAGTCAAACTTATACCTGTCTACCTGAGCGCTTGCAGGCCTTATCTTTCTTGCTCCCCAATATATTACCAACAGTTAGCCCAACTGCAGAGCACAAGAAAAATATGGTAGGATTAAATCCGAAAAACAAGCCATAACTTAATAGCAAACCAAACACAACCCCAACCAATGCATAAATGGCAGAATATGTATAAGTAAAATGATGAGCCTGATATACCTGGTGATTATCTTTCAAATGCTTTAGAATTTTATCAACTCTCTTCTCATATTCACTCCTGTTAACACCCGAATTAATCAATCTATCCATATCATCAACGATATGCTCAAGATCCCTCATGGCATATTTACATTCCAAACAATTCTTCTGCCTCTCCAATAGTATGGCAATTCTCTTTAATTTTTCAATCTGAAAAAATCGAAAATCTCTAACCGAAAGGAACTGCTGTGCTTGAAAATCTACTTTTCTACCAAGTTCACTGGCCCAGGATTCTTCCATATTCTTACAATACCTATTAAATTTAAACTACTTGTGGTATTATGCCGATAAATCATTTAACAACAAAGTGCACTAATTGACTCATAACGCTACATGAAATTAAATGTTAATCGGAATATTCTGCGGCTAATATAATCATTCACACGCAAGCAAAAAAAATCCCGGTCAAAGCCGGGATCTTTCATTAAATATCTAAATGCTATTTCGCTTTCTTTTCCGGTTTTGGTAAAAGAACTTTTCTCGAAAGTTTCAACTTACCTGATTTTGCATCAATATCAATAAGTTTAACTTCAATTTCCTGTCCTTCCTTCAATACCTCGTCTACTGTTTGTAGTCTTCTGTGCTCAATTTCTGAAATATGAAGCAATCCATCCTTACCTGGAAGAACCTCTACAAATGCACCAAAAGTAACAATCGATTTTACTTTTCCTTTGTAGATCTCTCCAACCTCAGGAACGGCTACAATACCTTTAACTCTCGCTACCGCAGCATCAATCGATTCTTTGTTGTCAGCAGAGATGTCAACAACACCCTTACCATCAATTTCCTCAATTACAATAACAGCACCTGTTACCTCCTGAATTTCCTGAATAATCTTTCCACCAGGACCAATAACAGCACCAATCATATCCTTAGGAATATCCATAGATACAATACGTGGAGCATGTGGTTTCAAGTCTTCTCTTGGCGTTTCAATTGTTTCACCAATCTTATCCAAAATGTGAAGACGTCCCTGACGAGCTTGCTCTAATGCCTGAGCCAATACTTCGTATGGAAGACCATCAACTTTAATATCCATCTGAGTCGCTGTAATACCATCTCTGGTACCAGTAACTTTAAAGTCCATATCACCCAAGTGATCTTCATCACCCAAGATATCTGAAAGAACAGCATATTTCTCAGCTCCTGCAGTAGAAATTAATCCCATTGCAATACCTGTAACCGGCTTCTTAATCTGGATACCTGCATCCATCAAAGCTAAAGTACCGGCACAAACAGTTGCCATAGATGATGATCCGTTAGATTCTAAAATATCCGATACAACACGAATTGCATATGGTGAATCAGCTGGAATCATACCTTTCAATGCACGAAACGCAAGGTTACCATGACCTACTTCTCGACGGCTAATACCACGAGTAGGACGAGCATCACCAGTTGAGAATGGAGGGAAGTTATAGTGAAGAACAAACTTCTCCTTTCCCTGGTACAATACATCATCAACAATCTTTTCATCAAGCTTGGTACCTAATGTTACAGAAGTTAACGATTGAGTTTCACCACGAGTAAACACAGCCGAACCGTGAGCACCTGGCAAATAATCAATTTCAGACCAGATAGGACGAATTTCAGCAGTCTCACGACCATCCAAACGCAATCTGTCTTCCAAAACCATATTACGAACCGCTTCTTTTTCCACATCATGGTAGTAACGGCCAATAAGAGTCATATTAATTTCTTCTTCCTCTTTTCCTTCAGAGTATTCAGCTACAAACTCTTCTTTAACAGCTGCAAAATCTTCAGCACGCTGGTGTTTGTTAGCATTCTTACGGCGAGCAACTTCTAATACTTTGTCGTAAGTTTTGTCGATGATTAACTGACGTAATTCTTCGTCGTTATTTTCATGACAATATTCTCTTTTTTCAGTTTTACCAACTTCTTCAGTCAATTCAATCTGAGCCTGGCACTGAACTTTGATAGCTTCGTGAGCAACTTTGATAGCTTCCAGCATTTCTGCTTCTGAAACTTCATCCATCTCACCTTCCACCATCATAATATTTTCCATAGTAGCAGCAACAATCATATCAAGATCTGCAGCTTCTAATTCTGTACGAGTTGGGTTAATTTTAAACTCACCCTCAATTCTTGCAACACGTACCTCTGAAATTGGCTCCATAAATGGAATATCAGATACTGCAAGTGCAGCCGATGCAGCCAAACCAGCTAATGAATCCGGCATTGCTTCGCTATCAGCAGAAATCAAGTTGATAGAAACAAATGTGTCTGCATGATAATCTTCCGGGAATAATGGACGTAGCGCACGGTCCACAAGGCGGGAAACTAAAATTTCATAATCAGAAGGTCTTCCTTCACGCTTCATAAAACCTCCTGGGAAACGTCCTAATGCACTAAATTTCTCTTTGTAATCAACAGAAAGAGGCATAAAGTCAACATCAGGTTTTGCATCTTTAGCAGATACCACTGTTGCCAACAACATGGTCTTACCCATTTTTACTACTACAGATCCGTCAGCTTGTTTAGCCAATTTACCTGTTTCAATTGTGATGGACCTTCCATCACCCAATTCAATTATTTTTTCGATCACTTTCATCTTTTGTAGTTTATTTCAAACTTCTTTTTTGGATAAGCAACAAGGTGTCGCCAAATATATAAAAAGCAATCCCGATTCCTCGGGATTGCTTTAGTATGATATTATTTACGAATATTTAAAGCTTTAATAATAGCTCTGTATCTTTCAATATCTTTTGCTTTTAAGTAATCAAGAAGGTTTCTTCTCTTACCTACAAGCAACTGCAGTGCACGTTGGGTACTGTAATCCTTTCTATTGTCTCTTAAGTGCTCAGTTAAGTGAGCGATACGGTAAGAAAATAAGGCGATCTGAGATTCTGCAGCCCCAGTGTCTTTATTAGACTTCCCGTACTTTTCGAAAAGCTCTTGCTTTTTTTCTGCTGATAAATACATATTACTTTAAATTTATTAATTGATTAATCGACTGCGCCTTGCAATCAATTCGCAAAAATAAGGCAATATTTTCTACAAAGCAACAGATAAAGTAAAAAACATCAGCACAATTTGTTAGTGAATCCTCTTCCGTCCGCAAATTTAAAATTCCTTCATATTTCCATGAAGTCAAACACCCTTCCGGGGATCCATTCACAGAACCCAATTCAAACAATTTCGCTTTCGCGGATCCCTTCGGGTCTCTTCAATTAAACCATGTCCCTCTAATAAATGGCAATGCAATCTTCAGAACTAACAAAGCAATAACAGGGATAGACATTGCAGCCTCAGAGAATCACATTACAACATCAGGGAAAGACAGTGTAGAATTTGGGAAAGGCAGTGTAGAATATGGGAAAGACAGTGCAGAGTTCCGGAACAACAGTGCATCACTCGGGAATGACAGTGCAGCGCCAGGGAACGACAGTGTGAATTTTGGGAAAGACAGTGCAGCTTCAGGGAATGACAGTGCACCGGTGCACTGTCATTCCCTGGCCCGGTTTTACTGGTATTTCAAAAAAATACAGCTTCCGCTTTAACAAGCAATCTCTCCTCAGGTCCCAACGT
>JAOARK010000021.1 GCA_025210575.1 Schleiferiaceae bacterium | reverse complement strand
TTGCAGGTCAACTTTCTACTCAAACACACAGCAGATACCAATGGTATAGAAATGGAGCGTTGTTGCCCGGAGATACGCTGCAAACACTTGCGGTTATGCAAAGTGGCTTCCATCAAGTTCGTGTTTGGAATGCCGCTGGTTGTTCTGAAATCAGTGACTCTTCTGAAGTTTCCATCAGTTTAACCGAAACAGAGGCTAGCTCGATTAATATATATCCTAACCCAAGCACTGGCCGATTTGTGCTAGACCTGACCAGCCATTCTGGCGTATTTGAAGTATTAGTCTACAATCAAGTTGGCCAATTGATAAGAACAACTGAAGTCCATGGTGCACAAAAATCCACTCTGGATTTATCCGCTCTTCCAAGTGGTTCGTACAATTTGGTGTTAAGTCAAGACAACAAAGATGTATTAAACCGTAAAGTGGTGATTGTTGATTAGCAACTGAAATTTAATAATTGAAAGGGACTGGCAAGGAATACAACCTTGGCACGTTTTGGTAGTTTTAAAATATAGATGAACGAAGACTTAAGAAAACAACTGGGCATAAACGAGGGTAAACCAAACGATTGGTTTGAAACACTTTATTCTAGATCAGATGAATCTGGTGAAGGCGTGCCATGGGCGAACATGGCTCCCCACCCACTTTTTAGTAGTTGGTTAAAAGTACATCCATTAAATGGAAATGGTAAGAAAGCCTTAGTTGTGGGTTGCGGAATGGGTGATGATGCCATTGCTTTAGAAAATCTCGGTTTTAAGGTGACCGCCTTTGATGTGGCAGAGAGCGCCATTGAACTCTGCAAAAAGCGATTCCCAAACACTACGGTCAATTTTGTGCAAGGTGACTTACTGGCTGGAATTCCAGGTTGGAAACATCAATTTGATTTTGTTCTGGAAATCTTCACCATTCAAGCCCTACCGCCCAAGTATGAAGCAAAGCTCATTCAACATGTTTCTGATTTTGTTGCACCTCAAGGTGAACTCATGGTAATCACGGAAGTACAAAAGGCCAAAAGAACCTATGATGTTGGTCCACCTTGGTTGCTAAACGAAGACTATGTTGCCAAATTTGAAAATAAAGGTTTAAGCCTGAAATCTCTAGACAAAACCAACGAACCAGAAATGGGTGATGAAATCCACTTGACCATTTTTGAAGGAAGCTAAATGTCTGGACTCATTCATAATAAAACCTTTTTAACTGCTTTCAACTTTTATTGAATAGTCTATTGCCGATGCTTAGGTCGTTTGTTAGATTTGATTTTCAATTATTAAAACTAATATGAAAAGATATCTCATTCCAGCTTTAGCTGTTTGTCTAGTGCTAACAAGCTGTGAAAACCAAAAAGATTCAAATCAAACGAAGACAAAAGAGGAAAAAATTGACATACCAGAAATGGCAATGTCTACCAAGATTCCTGAAGGCATAGAAAGCCCAAATACAATTGAAAGTGGAAACCTAGGGACATTAAATTTTTACGATGGTGTACCTCTACCTGAGACGGCCGAGAAGGTTTACGATTATTTAGACCTCGTTAATGCAGTTGACGCTTACACAAAAGGTATTCACCTTGCTTCTATGGAAGCCATGAAGCAAGGTATTTTAAGTCAAGGGCCAGCAAATGAAACGGTGATCATCTTTGAAGAGTTAATGGATTCGAAGACACTTTTTCTTACTGCAAATACCACTTCTGTATATATGATGTCCTGGTTAGAATTGGGAGATGAGCCCATGGTTATAGAAACGCCACCAGATGTTTTAGGAATTATAGACGACCATTTTTTTAAATACGTTGCAGACTTTGGTCGATTAGGGCCAGATAAAGCACAAGGCGGAAAATTCTTAATTCTTCCTCCAGGATATGAAGGTGATGTACCTGAAGGTTATTTCGTTTCTCAAGCCAATACATATGGCCATTGGGTTATCTGGAGAGGTTTCCAGAAAGACGGTGCCCCACAACCAGCAGTTCAGGCAACAAAAGAGACAGTTAATATTTATCCACTTTCGCAGAAGGACAATCCACCAGCCATGAACTTTGTGAATGTATCTGGTAAAGAATTCAATACCATTCATAAAATGGATGCGCGCATTTATGATGAAATAAATGCCGTAATTCAATCGGAGCCAGCTATGGGTGAAAACCCAGAAATACTGGGAACTCTAGCTGCCATTGGAATCAAAAAAGGGGAAGAGTTTAAGCCAGACGCTAGGATGCAAGGTATTTTGGATGAAGCCGCAAAAATTGGTAGCGCTATTGTACGTACACAAATGGCTAAACCGAGAAGTGAGTATTTATTTAAGTTTTCTGGAACTCAATGGTTAAATCCATTAGCATATAAAAGTTACTTATTCGAACATGAAGGCTCTAGATTACTTGACGCAAGAAGTGCTTTCCATTTTTATGCTACCGGGATCACCCCTGCTATGTCTATGAAAATCATTGGAAAAGGTTCTCAATACGCCATTGCCTATTCTGATAAAGATGGTAACACCTTTGATGGCAGTAAAACGTACAAATTCCACGTACCTGCCAACCCACCAATGAAAGACTTTTGGTCTTTTACCATATACGACAACCAGACGCGTTCCATGCTGCAAACAGATCAACAATTCCCTGGGATAGACAATAACAAAGAAGGTTTAGTTCAAAACGAAGACGGCAGTTGGGACATTTACATTGGACCTGAAGCCCCTGTAGGTATGGAAAATAATTGGATTCAGACAAATCCAGGTAAAGGTTGGAATACCATCTTTAGATTATACGGCCCGCTAGATGCATGGTTTGATGGTGAATGGTATCCAAGCGATGCGGTTGAAGTAAAGTAAATGCTCTGTTTTAAATACTAATATCGTTAAGGGAGCTCTAAGGAGTTCCCTTTTCTATTTTTTACATTTGGAGAAGAACTAAAACTTATCACTATGAAAAATGCCATCAGTTGGTTCGAAATTCCTGTTGAGAATTTTGAACGTGCCAAAAATTTTTACGAAGCCGTATTTCAAGCAGATATGCCCGTTATGGAAATGGGTGAAGCCATTTCCGCTTTCTTCCCTGCTGATCTGCAAGAAGGTATTGGTGGCTGCATCATAAAAACAGATGGACATGAGCCAAACACCAACGGAGTACTCGTATATCTAAATGGTGGAGATGATCTTGATGTTCCATTAGGTCGCGTGGAGGCTGCTGGCGGAAAAGTCATTCTTCCAAAAACGGATATAGGCGAAAATGGCTTTATGGCGTATTTCTTAGATACAGAAGGAAACAGAGTTGCATTTCATTCTAGGGGCTAGAACATTTATTCAAGATTTCAATGGGAACTCAAGAGGGTTCCTTTTTATTATCGATTCATAGAACAATTAAATTCGTTTTTCTAAAGATTCATTTT
>JAOARK010000236.1 GCA_025210575.1 Schleiferiaceae bacterium | reverse complement strand
TAATAGTATTAATTACCTATAATTTACTTGATAACTTTGTTTTTGAAATTGTTTTGATATTTCTGCATCTTCTTTATTTGAGTTCTTTAAGTATCAGAAGAAGAAGGTGTTGGGGAGATGACATACGGAAAGAGCTGCGTATAGAAAGGTGTTTTGATGTGTTGGAATAAACTAATTCTACTCTGTTTTTCCAGTTAGAACCCCTGATCTATTTAGTTGAGTAAGTGAAAAGTCTTATTATTGGTAGTTGCAAGCCCAGAACTGACAACTAAATCTAACTTATGAAACTAAAATTGCTGGCCCTCTCATTTGTAGTTATCTCTGCAAATATTGTCTTGTGTCAAGAAGAAATTAACAGATGGCATTTACTGGATGTGAATGAGGATAAAAAGCCTGGTGTGTCTCATGCTCAAGCGTTAGAAATTGTAGAAGGTAAAAAAGCTCAATCCGTCATTGTAGCGGTTATAGATGGTGGAATTGACACCAATCACATAGATTTAAGGGCGAACCTTTGGGTTAACGAAGACGAGATCAGAAACAATGGCATTGATGATGATGGCAATGGCTATATTGATGACATATACGGTTGGAACTTTATTGGAGGTGATGATGGGAATGTAGAAATGGAGACTATGGAGCTCACCCGAATGTATCGCAAATTGAAGTTCATGAAGTGGGAAGGAAAGCTTCAAAAGGATTCAGAGCAGTGGAGTGAGTATGAGTCATTGAAAAAAGAATACAATGAAGGTTTTGATGCGGCAAAGGTTGAGTACGCAGAAATTGATCAAATCTACAAAGTGGTGATGGAGTATCATGCTGCAGTATCAGAACAGTTAGGTAAAGAGGATTATTCCCTGAATGAGGTAAAGAACATTAAAAGCGCAGATGAAAAGTTGTCTGAAGCAGCTGAAGTCATGACCTTGCTTTTAAAAGACGGGCTAGACTTTGGATTACTTGAAGAATATCATGAAAGTTTAGAGAATGAAGTCAAGTTCTATTACAATTTAGAATTTAATCCTAGAGATATTGTGGGCGATGATCCTGATAACTTTCTTGATACAATTTATGGCAATAATGACGTTATGGGCAAACGTTCAGATCATGGTACACATGTTTCAGGAATTATTGGTGCAGTTAGAGACAATAATGAGGGAATTGATGGCATCGCGATGAATGTACAGCTCATGACTTTGAGGGCAGTGCCTGATGGTGATGAGAGGGACAAAGATGTTGCATTGGCAATTAGGTATGCCGTAAATAATGGGGCCGACATTATTAATATGAGTTTCGGGAAGTATTTTTCTCCAAACAGTATTGAGGTGCAAGAGGCTATAGCATATGCTGAAAAGCATGAGGTAATAATGGTGCATGCAGCAGGAAATGAAGCGAAGAATATTGATGAAGAATTGCATTTCCCAACACAACCATTTCAGGCTAGTAATCAGGAAAATAAATATTGGATAGAAGTTGGAGCTAGTGCTCCATATAAAAACAAATACATGGTTGCGGAGTTTAGCAATTATGGAAAAAATACGGTTGATATCTATGCCCCAGGGGTAGATATTTATTCTTGTAAGCCAGGAAGTAAATATGAATCGAGTAGTGGAACAAGTATGGCAGCACCAGTGGTTAGCGGTGTTGTGGCATTACTACTGAACTATTATCCAGAGATTGATAGAAGTCGAATTAAGGATTTAGTGTTAAACTCTGGAATTGATTATAGCAAGCAAAAAGTCTTTCTACCAAATGAAGAAAATGGTAAGCCTCCAAAAGTGAGGATGGGAGAGTTGAGCAATAGTGGAAAGATCATTAATGCTGCTGAACTGCTTCGAATGGCCAACGAAACCATGTGATTAAAAACTTTAACTTTTCTTAGCAGTTCTTTTGAGAATCTTTCTCAATTGGGTGATTATGTTTGGAGAAAGAATATAATCTGTGAAATTAATAGTCTCCCTTTTCTCATTGTTTTTCGATTACAATTCTCTCGGACAGGATATTAATTACGTCTACAGGAATGAAACCGATAGTTCGTTCAACTCCTATCTTGAGATTTTGCCAAAAGGTGAGATCAAAGGGATGATTATACGTGACTTTAGCAGGCTCCCAAATAATCCCACTAAAAAGCGTTATCAATTCACAGAATTGGCGATTCAAAATAATTTTCTTGTTTTAATTACCTGTACTTCTCAAGGATATCCAGAATTGTTCATGTTAGATGAATCTCCTCAAATGCTGGATGAAATCATTCAGGAAGTTGTGGGTAAGTATGGTGTCCCTAAAGACAAAATATTTATGGGGGGCATTTCTGCTAGTGGTACTAGAGCTTTACGATTCGTGCAATATTGCAATTCAGGAAAATCGAAATACAATACTAAAATAGCGGGTGTCTTTACTGTAGATTCTCCATTAGATATGGAGCGATTCTATCGATCATCAAAGCACATACTTCAGCGTAAAGCCGAGAACGGAATGCTTTGGGAAGCTAAGCTAATGAGTGGGTTGTTAGATAGTGTTTGTGGTGGTTCTCCTGATGAACAATTAGCTTCTTATCAAAATTATTCGGTATATAGTTATTCTTCTCCCGTTGGAGGAAATGCAGCGTTATTAATGAGTACATCATTGATCTTTTATCATGAGCCAGATGTAGATTGGTGGTTGGAAAATAGAAGCGCAACGTTATTGGATATTAATTCTTTTGACATTGTTGGTTTAGTTGGGCAATTAAAACATTTTAAGCATCCTGATGTAACGCTGATCAGCACCCAAAAGAAGGGTTACGACCATAAAGGAGAGAGACATCCGCATTCATGGAGTATTGTTGACGAACAACAATTGATGCAGTGGATTTTAGAAAGGAGTGAATGAAGCTGAAATAATATCTTTTATTTGATTCTATAAACTGAAAAGATGTCAATAGAAGGTTGGGCCGTTGTGGCCACATTTACATTTCCAACAGAGTCGGCTATAGCAAAAGGTAAGTTAGAAGCAGAAGGCATTGAGTGCAAAGTTGAAGATGAACTTACTGTTCAAGCTCATAATTTTTATTCTAATGCCATTGGTGGAGTAAAGCTCTTGGTGCAGTTGAAAGATGTAACACAGGCCCGTTCAATTTTAGTTTCTGGCGGATTTGTGAAAAATGAAATTCAAAGCACACCAAGATATGTACGGAATTTTGAAGCTCTCTCATCGCGAATCCTATGGGTAAAAAAATATGGGCTGGCACAGCGCTTTTTAATTTTATCCCTCATTCTTCTATTTGCTATGGTCGTGCCATTAGTAGTGTATTTTACCCCTTCAGATGAAGAGGTTTTAATAGGGGAGCAATGGTGTGTGGATGCACTGGAGTATCAAGAAAAAGTGTACAAGCCCCATACAATTGGGCTAGTAATGTCTGGGTTTTACAATTGTGATGAGCGATTATATTTTCGCGATAGAGGCGAAGTGAACTTTCCAGGTTTTAATACACGCGGAATTGGGGCCAGTTGGGTATTTGAAGATGGTGAGTTATTAGTGTATGCAGCAGATACGTTAAATAATGTTTTTGAGGGGTATTTTGAAGTTGAAATTAATGGGGTCTACATGACGATGACTTCTGAAAATACCAGGATTACATGTTCTAAAGCTACTACAATATGGTAAAGGAAGAATGTCCATTTTGTGGTTCTGATGAAGTCTCGAAACCCAAACCATCTAGAAAGGCTTTTGCTTGGTCTTTTTTGCTTCTAGGTTTCCCGTTGTTATTTCTTAAAAAGACGCAACATTGTTTCGATTGCCAAAAAGAGTTTTCATGAATAGAAAGAGAGGGGTTTATTTTGGTTTGATCATCCTAACAATAGTTTTAGGGCTGTTATCGCGAACATCAATCACTCCAGATTTTATCTATCCTTATATTGGAGATGCTCTTTACGCCATTATGATCTATTTGTTTGTCGCATTCTTTTTGAATAAGAAATCGATTATTCAAGTAGGGTTCATAGCAGTGATAATATGTTATCTGATTGAGTTTAGCCAGTTTTATCATGCCCCTTGGATTGACGAAATAAGAAGGACAAGAATTGGTGGTTTAATTCTGGGGTTTGGTTTTTTATGGAGCGATATTTTAAGCTATACAGTTGGCGTAATTTGCATTGCTTTCGCTGAAAGTAGATGGGCAAAGAATAACAAAGAATGAAGTACATAGATCAAGAAGAATATTCTGGAGTAGATTTTTCGAAGGAACGATTAGCAGTGGCGGAATACTCTGGATGTACATTCAATAATTGTGTATTTGATGAATTGGATTTAAGCAATGTAGAGTTTGTTGAATGCGAGTTTGTGGAGTGTAGTTTAAATAATGTTCTTGTAAAGAGCACGGCTTTCAAGGAGGTGGTTTTTGAACGATGTAAAATGATGGGTATCAAGTTTACAGCGGTAAATCCATTTCTGCTAGAAATGTCATTTTACAAGTGTCAGCTTGATTACTCTTCTTTTTATCAATTGAAGCTGAAAGCGACAAAATTCTCTATGTGCAGTCTAAAAGAAGTGGATTTTGTAGAAACGAACTTAGAGCAATCGAATTTTGAGGGAAGTGATTTAACCGGAGCGCAAATTGAGAATACAGATCTTACGGAAACCGATTTTCGAGGAGCCGTGAATTATAGAATTGATCTGAATCAAAACAAAGTTGGAAAAACAAAGTTTTCAAAGGAGGGCTTATCGGGTTTGCTTTATATGCATAACATTGTAATAGACAGTTAAAATCGATGAAGACAAAAAAGGAAATAATTGAAAATTGGCTACCACGCTATACAGGTAGAGAGCTAGCCGATTTTTCAAAATATATCATATTGGTAAACTTTGGTGATTACGTTTATCGCTTTGCTAATCATCACGGAAGTGAAATTTTGGGCAGTGATAAACCTATGCCTAATACAAAGGCTGATGGTATAACCATTATTAATTTTGGAATGGGTAGTGCGAACGCTGCTACTGTAATGGATCTGCTGAGAGCGGTTAAGCCAAAGGCAGTCTTGTTTTTAGGTAAATGCGGTGGGCTCAAAAGGAAGAATAAATTGGGCGATTTTATTTTGCCCCTAGCTGCAATTCGAGGTGAAGGCACAAGTGATGATTACTTCCCTCCAGAAGTGCCAGCGTTGCCCTCATTTGCATTGCAAAAAGCAATATCCACAACTATTAGAGACTACGGTCATGATTATTGGACTGGCACAGTTTATACCACCAATAGAAGAGTTTGGGAGCACGATAGTTCGTTTAAAACGTATCTAAAGAAAACCAGAACCATGGGCATTGATATGGAGACGGCTACCATATTCACCACTTCTTTCGCTAATGAAATCCCTGCTGGTGCTTTGCTTTTGGTTTCAGATCGTCCAATGGAGCCGGAGGGGGTGAAGACTGCGGCTAGCGATAAAAAAGTAAACGACAGTTTTGTTGAATTGCATTTAAAGCTAGGTATTGCCTCATTGAAGCAATTGATCAATAATGGCAATACCGTTAAGCATCTGCGTTTTTAGATTATTTCAATTTAGACTTTAAGGTCATGTATTTACGGTTATTACCAACCGCTTTGTAAGCAGCGAGAAGGGTTTCGCCTATTTTGTCCTTCTTAGGATTTATTTCATAAGCTGCCTCGTAATAAGGAATGGCTGTATTCATGTTTTTCTTTGAATAAAAATCTCCAGCCGCTTTTTGGGCCTCAAAAGATTTGGTATTTACCTCTACCGCTTTTTTATAATCGGCTTCAGCTTTAGCTATATTTTTTTGAGCTAAATACGTATCTCCTCTAATGACATATAATCGTGCATTTTTTGGGTATTTACTTATAGATTGAGAAACCGTTGAAATAGCTTCTTTGTTTCTGCCATTCGCAATATGGTTGTTCACATCAACCAGCAGTAGATCTTCACTTTCAGGATAGGCACTTCTGTACTCTGAAATCTTCTTATCCACCATTTTTTGCTTGCCTTGTTTTTTGTAGATCTTTAAAGTGAGAGCTGCACATTGATAGCGTTGATATCCCCACTCTATACATGTGTCTAAATATGCGACTGCTCTATCGTATCGTTCTAGTTTGTCGTTTGTCACTGCTACATTTAAGTAGTTTAAAGAATCGGTGCGTTCCTCGTATTTGGAAACATCCATAGATGCAAGAAAAAAAAGCTCTGCATCTTCATATTCTTTCTTCTTGAATCGCGCTACACCTTCCTCGCGGCTATCCTCTCCTAATTGATGTAATCTGTCACGAACGTCTGCCCAAGAATCATGATCCTTTTCCAGGTTGATAGAGTTTACATAGCCCTTTATGGCCTCTTTAGCATAAATCGGATTTTTATTGCTTCGATAAGATTCTTCATAAATTCTACCATAGTAATACCATGCTCTCTTATGTTTTTTGGCCAGATCATTTTCCATAGCCTTATCAATCTTCCCTCTCGCTTCACCAAGGTTTCCAGCCTCCATTTCTTTATAAGCTCTGGTGGCCATACTTATCTGGCTGTGACCAGCAAATATCATTAGGCTCATTAAAGCCACGAATACTTTTCTCATTTGTAAATCTATCTTAGGCTTTAATTAATCCTGCACGCTTTAATAGTGCCTCAACTTTGGGCTCACGTCCTCTGAATTCTTTGTATAATTCCATTGGATGATGTGTACCTCCACTGCTCAATAGCTTTCTAAATTTAGTGGCCGTCTGTTTATCAAACAGCCCCTTTTCCTTGAATAATTCAAAAGCATCTGCATCGAGGACTTCCGCCCATTTGTAACTGTAATATCCAGCAGAATACCCCCCTTGGAAAATATGCGAGAAAGCGCAACTCATATTTGTTCCTTCAATATTTGGCAATACTTGAGTAGGAGCCATAGCCTCATTTTCAAATTGGCTCACATCTTCTATAGCTAAGGGGTTGCCTCCATGCCAAGCCATATCTAACATTCCAAAACTCAATTGTCTGTTGGTCATATATCCTTCCTGAAAAGTGGCGCTGTCTTTAATTCTTTTAATGTACTCTTCAGGTATAGCTTCACCTGTTTCGTAATGCCTTGCAAAAAGATCTAAGCACTCTTTCTCAAAACACCAATTCTCCATAATCTGAGAGGGTAATTCAACAAAATCCCAATACACACTTGTCCCGCTCAAGCCAGCATAGGTGGTGTTGGCAAGCATGCCATGGAGGGCATGTCCAAATTCATGGAAAAGCGTAGTTACCTCATTAAATGTTAGGAGCGATGGTTTTGTTGGAGTAGGTTTAGTGAAGTTGCAAACAATAGAAACCAATGGTCTAATGTTTTCGCCATTCTTGATTTTTTGCGAACGGTAACTGGTCATCCATGCGCCATTCCTTTTTCCACTTCTTGGAAAGAAGTCAGCATAAAAGATAGACACTAAACTTCCGTCTTCATTTTTTACTTCGTAAGTGGTAACATCTTCATGATACAAAGGGATGTCTGTACGCTCTGTAAATGTTATGCCGTAAAGTTTTTCCGCAACTTTAAAAGCGCCTTCAACAACGTTTTCAAGTTTGAAATAGGGCTTGAGCAATTCGTCATCAATATTAAAAAGCTCCTTCTTCAATTTTTCTGAATAATAGGAAAGGTCCCAACGTTGAAAATCTGAAATGCCATCTTTCAGCGCAAATTCTTTGACGTCATTCATGTCTTGATCTGCAGCTGGTTTTGCATGCTGAAGGAGATCATTCAAAAAAGAGCTCACTTTGTCTGGTGTTTCGGCCATTCGTTCTTCCAAGATGAAATGTGCATGAGAATCATAGCCTAAGATTTGGGCACGCTTAAAGCGAAGCGTTGCAATATTCTTTACGTTTTCTTGGTTATCAAATTCATCACCTTTAAATGCCCTGCTTCCAAACGCACTGGCCAATTCTTTACGCAATTCTCTGTTTTTGGCGTAGGTCACAAAAGGAATGTAGCTAGGAGCGTCTAGAGTAAACACCCAAGTGCCCTCTTTGTCTTTCTCCTTAGCTGTTGCAGCCGCGGCCTCCTTTGCAAAATCGGGAAGACCCTCAAGATCCTCTTCATTTTCTATGATAAGCTCGTACTTGTTGGTTTCGGCTAATACATTTTCTCCAAACTTTAAGGAAAGGACAGACAGCTCTTTGTTTATGGCTCTAAGCTCTTCTTTCTTTTCAGTATCAAGCAAGGCACCATTGCGAGTAAAACTCTTGTAGGTTTTCTCCAAAAGTCTTCTTTGTTCAGTATTGAGTTTAGACTGGTCCTCGTTCTCCCATACATATTTTATACGCTCAAAAAGCTTTTCATTCAATAAAATATCATTGCTGTATTCTGTTAATAATGGCGATGCTTCCTGTGCTATTTTCTGGATTTCATCATTCGTCTCAGCAGAATTGATGTTGAAAAAGATCTCGCTTACACGATTTACTAATTCTCCGCAGTTTTCTAAGGCGTCCAACGTATTCTCAAAATTTGGAGCTTCTGTGCTATTTGCAATTTTTTCAACTTCTGCCTTGCCTTCAGTTATACCTTGCTTAAAAGCAGGTAAGTAATGTTCTTCTTTAATCAGATCGAAAGGAGGAGTTTGAAAAGGAGTGTTGAATGATTGTATAAGGGGATTGTTATTTGAACTCATGTGCTTTATTTTGAACGAAGTAAACGTGTACTACTCCGATTTATTCCTTGTCCGCTAACATAATAAATGTCAGTTCTTGTAGAGCAATTATGACTAAGTTCGCAGCTTGATTATCAACAAAACAATTATGCGTCTTTTTCAATTCATTCTATTTCTAATGTGGGTTCTTCCGCAATTGAGCATGGCGCAGCAAGGTTGGTTTCAGTCAGAGAATAAAAAAGGTCAGCTATCTATTTATTGGGGGTACAATCGAAGTCACTACACGCCTTCTGATATTCGCTTTACCGGTTCTGAATATGACTTTACTTTGAGTGATGTTAAAGCAAAAGATAGACCTTCAGATTTTGGAATTGAACCTTATTTTAAGGCGAATACATTTACTATTCCTCAGTACAATTTTCGCTTAGGATATTTCATTGGCCCCAAATGGAGTTTGAATTTTGGAATTGATCACATGAAATATGTGATGGTTCAAAACCAAACCGTAAAAATCGATGGGTACATTGACGATGATAATTCTGTGTATCAAGGTCAGTTTAACGGGGAAGAGGTTTTGTTGACCAGTGACTTCTTGCAGTTTGAGCACACAGATGGTTTAAATTACGTAAATATTGAGGCTCAGTACTTTGATAATCTGTATCGATTTACAGAGAAGCACTCGGTAAATTTCTACGCAGGAGGTGGTTTAGGCATTGTCTATCCAAAATCGAATGTTCAGGTTTTTAATGTAGAACGTAGCGATGTTTTTCATCTAGCGGGCTATGGTATTAGCACTAAAGCTGGAATTAATATTACCCTTTGGAAATATTTCTTTATTCAAACTGATTACAATTTCGGGTTTTTGCATATGCCTGATGTGCTCACTCGTCCTTCTGGTGCTGCGGATAGAGCTTCTCATCATTTCTTTTATGGTCAATGGACATTTGGTGTAGGTGGCTTTATTCCTTTGTCATCTAAATAATCAGCAAGGTTTTTATGCTAATTCGTCCTCTTAAAAAAGGATTTTTTAGCTTATTTAGTGGCTCGTTATAAAAAACCTGAAGTGTGCGCATAAAAAAACTACTGCTTGTTTTCATTGGATTATTA
>JAOARK010000235.1 GCA_025210575.1 Schleiferiaceae bacterium | reverse complement strand
GAACTGTTGATGGGGAGAAATACCGCATTTTCGAATTGGAAGATGCCGTTTTAATTCCTCAAAAAGCAGAAGAAGTAAAATGTAAAGAGGTGGTTGTAGAGCTTGTTACCGGTATACCGACTGGACGCAGAGACGTTTGGGGGCAACCAGAATTAAGAAACATAAAGCACGTTTTAACCAAGCGTGTTCCAACCATAAATGTAAAGCCTTTACCTGCGGGTGCTCCAGCGTCATTTACAGGAGCTGTGGGGCAGTATAATTTCGAGGTTTCGCTTTCGCGAAATGAGCTTGAAGCTGATGAGTCTGCTACTTTGACAATTAAAATTAGTGGCAGTGGAAATGCGAAGCTGGTGGACTTGCCAACAGTTTCAATACCCGATGATTTGGAAACCTATGACCCCAAATATTCTGAAAGTTTTAAAATGGGTGGCCGTGGTTATAAAGGCTACAAAAAGGAAGAATATTTGATCATTCCGCGTTACAAGGGTGAGTATAAGATTCCTTCAATTACTTTTTCTTATTTCGATTTGGAAACAGAAAAATATGTTACGCAAAGAAGCGAGCCATTGGAGTTAGTTGTGTTAAGCGGGCCAGAAAACAAGAGCAATACTTCTATCTCTAGTACGAGTAAATCATCAGTCCAAAAAAATGACATTGAATTACTGAACGAGGACATTTTGTTTATTAAGACAAACGACTTGAAAGTAGAGAAAGAGCAACAGCCTTTCACATCAAGCAAAGTCTACAATATGTTGCTTTACATCGGCATAGCCGGATTGATTTTACCATGGTTTGTTTTTGGTGCTAATAGCCAATTGCAAAAGCGTGGTGTGTTCAAGAAAAATACATCAGCTGAAAAGCGCATAAAACAAGAACTGGCCTTGGCAAAAAAGGCAAACGCAGCTGGAGACACAACAGAGATGTTGCACAAATTAGATTTAGCCACTTTATTGTTGGTACAGGCAGTATCAGGCTTGAATGCAGCATCGGTAGAAAAAGAATTAGCTAAAAAAGAGTTGGCCTCAAAAGGAATAGAACAGGGATTGATTAATGAACTTCTTAAAGTTTGGGAGCAGATTGAGTTTGCACGTTTTGCGCCATTAAATGCTAAAGATGCTGATGACTTGATAGAGCAAACACAAACGATAACGGATAAATTGTTGAAGGCATGAAGAAATTGATTTTTACGATGGCGCTCGTTTTTCAACTTGTCTTAGGTGCTGCGAATACAGAAGAAACATTTGCCTCAGGTAACAAACTTTATACAGAACAAAATTATTCTGAAGCATTAGTCCAATATCATTCTTTGGCAGATAGTGGTTATGTTAGTTCTGCCCTGTTCTTTAACATGGGTAATGCGTATTACCGATTAAACCAGTTAGGCAACGCTATTTTGTACTACGAAAAAGCGAAAGCCATAGATCCAGACAACAAAGACATTTTGGCCAATCTAGCAATTGCTGATGCTGGAAAAATTGACAAATTTGAAACGGTACCAACGCCAGCTTTAACTAGAATTTGGAACTCAGTTATTGGATTGTTTTCAGCTTCAACGTGGTTAACGATAGCACTAGTGTTCATTTTTGGTGGTGCCTCTTTTCTGACTTTATTCTTGGTAAATAAGAATAAATCTACCGTCAAGTTTAGTGCTTATGTTGCACTCGGAGCTTTGGGTCTTTTTTTCTTATTCATTGGAAAGATGAAACAAGACCAAATGCAGAATAATATTTACGGAGTTTTAGTTACATCAAATGCATACGTTAAAAGTGAACCTAATGGCGGTCAAGACTTATTTATAGTTCACGAAGGTAGCAAGGCTAAGATTGAAGAAACATTTCAAGATTGGATAAAAGTTAGGTTCAGTGATGGTAAATCTGGGTGGCTTACTTCATCTGAATTTACCGCAATTTAATTCAATCAAAACTGCGTTTTATCTTGAATTTGCAAATAATGCAAATGAACTTAAGTGCAAGTATTTTTTACTAATTTCATTGCACTAAAACCAATTTATTTGCCACAAAGTATTGGGATGACTTGCAGTCTTTTTCTGAAATACAATTTTCCGTTTTATCTAGACACTCTAGGCAAAATAGGGCACATAAATCACTTCAAAATATTTCAATGAGGTTCACTCTACTGATAGCATTTTTCATTTTATGGACAACAATTCTTCCTGGGCAACAAAAAAGCTCAAAGTCTAGAGATGCATTAAAAAAGTTTGAAGCCCAAATTGAAATTGCGAAAAAGAATGGTGATACAGTAAAGCAAGCCTCCTTTCTATTGAAAAAAGCTGATGCAGAAAGAAAGTTAATAAACGACACTTCTATTCATCTCCCACCTGCGAGAACCGCAGTTTTACTAGCTAAAGCAACTAAAGACACAAACTTCTACACCTATGCATTGTATAAATATCGACTAATTGAATACAGAAGCAATGCGCAATTACAACGTATTAATGAAACGGATAAAAGGCTCATTTACTTAGTTGACAACCGTAATGTGCATGATAGTGTAAGATATCAGGTCTATAATCACATTGGAAAAATAGAATTAAAACAAAACTATTTTATAAAGGCAACGGATGCGTATAACAAGGCCAGAGAAAGCGCAATTGCTCTAGGCGATACGCAAAAAACAGTCTTGGTTTTAATAAGATCATTGCGATTAGCAGACATCTTATTGGACAACATTGAGTATGACAATGTTCAAAAACAAATAGAGAATTACCTTACTGAAAAAGACACCTATCTAAGAGCCTATTATTATCTCAACTTGAGAAAATTTAGCCATCGCTATAGTTTTGAGGAGCGCACAGAGTTTTTAATGCGTGCTAACGAGTTGGTAGAAGACGAGAATAACAAGCCCTTTCTGCTCAATAAAGAAATGGTGATTTATTTACTTGATAAAGATCGCTTTGATAGTGCTTTTGTCTTGATCGATTATCTTAAAGAATTATACTACAACTCCAGAAGTGGTCATTTACATGCAAACATTCACATAAATGAATTGTACGCCCGTTATTACTTTGAAACCGGAGATTATAGAAAAGCGGAACGTTATTATGTAAAAGCCGTTGAACTTTGCGACAGTCTTTACTCACCTCTTCTCAAACGTGAATTACTTTTACTCGTTCTAGAAATAGACAATGAACAAGTAAATTATCAAATTGCCTTTGAGGCTTTGCGTGCTCTTAAGATTCTAGAAGACTCTACAATGAATAGGTCACAGTTAATGGCTTATCAAAAAATAAAGCAGCTGTATAATGAGCAGCAGTCGCAAAAGAAGATTTCGCAGCTTGAGCATGAAAAGACGACCTCAAGTTTAAAACTGGCCAATAAGAATAAAAACATACTATGGCTCACCACAGGTGTCTTAACGCTTTTCGTTATTCTATTAGTCATCTTCTTCTTTTATACACGAAAACGAAATACTACAGATCAGTTGTTGAAGATCAACAAGGTAAAAGACCTGATGTTTTCGGTAATATCTCATGATTTACGTAGCCCTCTGTACAACTTCAATACGCTATTGAAAATGGCGAGGAACAATTATCTCACAAAAGATGAATACGAGACCTATTTAAAAACCATACAAGAAGAATTGGGGAGTATTACTTCTACAACAGAAAGTCTTTTGAGGTGGGCTCAGTCCAACCAAGGGATGATTACCGTGAACAAAAGTGAAGTTAATTTACATGAGGTAATATTTGAAATTAATCGACTTTTCAATAAAGACATTATAGACAAAAACATCCACGTGATTAGCAACTTTACGCAGGAGTTTACCATTTACACAGACAAAGATCTCTTCACTTTTATTCTCAGGAATCTTGTCCAAAACGCAATTAAATTTTCTTTTGATGACAGTCAAATACAGATTAATGCTAAAGAAGTAGGAGAAAAAGTTCAAGTAGAGGTAAGAGACTTTGGTAAAGGAATGTCCCCTGAACAATTACAGAACCTGAATCAAACCATCAGTAAAGCAGGAACGGATACACGAGGTATAAAAAGTACTGGGATTGGGCTGATCATTGCAAAAGATTTTGCCAAAAAATTGAAGATCGAATATGAGGTTCAATCTAAAGTTGGTGAGGGTACAACATTCTCTTTAATGCTAAACAAAGCTTAAGCATGTTACGCCTTGCGCATGGAATACTGAGAATACCTTTACTTCTCGTCTCGCTTTTCGTTTTGAACATTGCGGCCAATGCTCAAAAATTTCAAGACCCTTATAACGATAGCGTCTATTTCTATCTTCTAAACCTTAAAGAAGGAAAAAACCTAGAATTGTCCAGAGTTCTAGGTGATAAAAAAGCATCTGACAGTTTAAAATATGAGATCTATGGTATGCGCTTCATTGAAATGGAGGCCATGGAAAACTATTGGTACGCAGCAAAATGTATTGTAGATCAAGGTATAATTCTAGAACATTTAGGAGCGGAAAGCGACAAAGTACTTGCAAAGTTTAAGGATGCACTTGCCTATTCAGAAAAACACAAAGACACCACGAATATTGTTTGGTCGGCAATACGCATCTCAAAACATTACCTCAACACAGGCAAACTCAACCATACCGAAGAACTATACTACACTCAATTTATCATCGACAATATAGAGGCCAGGATGGATCCTGAAGTGAGATATCTTGGATACAATCATCTAGCGAATAGACATCTGAGATACTACGATTTTAAAACGGCTCTCACCTATTACAACAAGTCTTACGAACTCGCTAAGGTCAGCAGAAATCCAGGCACAAGTATTTTTATTGGAGCTAATATTCTATCAGTTAAAAATCAATACAAAGACACCTTAGGCGTTAAAGAATTGATTCAAGAAATCGAAAATCTCGAGCATAACGGAAAGAAAATTGTAACCCCCAGATTCTACATTGAGCTTTCAAAATACTCCAATCTCTTCTCTCTTGAAGAGCGTCTCGATTTTATGTCCATCGCAGAAGAAACTCCTGTAGAAAAGCTCAACAAGGAAGTGCTGAATAATTATTATCATCAGAAATGCGAGCTGCTAGCAGAACAAGAAAATCCATACGACTTGAGATATTACCTGGAGATTTTTCTGAAAAATTTGAATCAAACACCTCCTACACAAAAGTTCTTTTATCCATCTCAAATTGAAATCCTCTTCGGAAAATATTACCAGCTTATTGAGGAAGATCAAAAGGCCATTGACCATTTTGAAAAGAGTTTAAAACAAGCTTTGATTTTAGATGCTCCTGTTCTTTTGGAAGAAATCTATCAGGAACTCTACAAGGGGTACCAAAATATTGGTGATTATAAAAATGCATTTCATTACCTGAATTTATACAACGCGCATGTAGACAAAGTTTTTAGCTTAAATAAAGTCAAAGAGATTGAAGATCTTATCGTGAGGTATGAAACGGATAAAAAGCAACAAACCATTGATAAACTTCAAGTTGAAAAAGAATTTACAGCTTTCGTTAGCGAGCAAAAATCTCGAGACAACAGAATCCTGAGGTATTTCATTTTAGCCTTAGTTCTGCTCTCATCTTTAATGGTCTATCTCTACGTCCAAAATAGAATTGTTGCCAAAAAGCTCAAAAAACTCAATGTTCTGAAAGACAATGTTTTCTCTGTACTTTCTCATGACATTAGGAGCCCACTAAATACTTTTAAAAGTTTGTTATCCATAAGTGACAGAAGAGAGCTTACAACGGATGAATACAAGAAATATCTTGAAGTGGTTCACACAGAGGTTGGCCAAACCTCTCAATTCTTAGAAAGTATTCTAAAATGGGCACAGGCTAATCAAAACATCTTGCCTATATCGCAGCAATCGATAGATCTAAGCACTTTACTTTTTGAAGTGAAAGAAAGGGTATCAACCGATCTAAAAGACAAACGATCTAGCATAAAAATCCTTGACGATCAACCCGTAATAATCAACAGCGATAAAGATCTTCTCAACTTCATTATTCGAAACATCACCTATAATGCGGTGAAGTTTTCTCCCTCAAACTCCGAAGTAAAAATCATGGTAATTGAAAAAGAGCAAGAAGCGATTGTAAGTATTGAAGATCATGGAAAGGGGATGACTCAAGAGCAGATTAAACAGTTTTACAGAGGAGATATGACAGCCAGCCTAGACATGACTGGTGAAAAAAGCACTGGTCTAGGCTTAGCACTCTGTAGAGATTTTGCAAAGAGGTTACAAATCTCAATACAACTTAACTCTGAACCGAATAAAGGTTCAACGTTTACATTGCATATTCCAAAATAAAAAAGCGGCCCTTTTCAAGGCCGCTTTTACCATCTCAGTTCCCTTTTATTTTGAAAGACTATTACCTAAGAACCGAAATCTTTTTATAAGCTGTTTGACCATTAACGGTGATACGCATGATGTACATTCCTTGTGCTTCACCTCTTAAGTCAAAATCTTCTTTGTATTGACCTGAAACTTTACCTAATTGCTTAGAGAATACAACTCTTCCGAGCTCATCTGTGATGTCTACCTTAATGTCTTTTACACCTTCCGTTTCAAAAGACATTCTAAACAACCCATTATTAGGATTCGGGTAAACATTCAATGTTCTTCCTAACAGAGATTCTTGAAGTCCTACGTTGGCGTTGATCACCACTTGCATGCTATCTATAGTACCACAAATAGTATCAGTAACAACAAGCTGCGCTGTAAACGTTCCGTTCACATATGTATGGTTAACCATTGTTCCGCTTGCATTTGTTCCGTCACCAAAACTCCAATCGTAAACATGTCCGTTAGAACTAGATGCATCAAAAGTTACATCTGCACCGTTTGGATCTAATACATGCGTAAAGTTGGCTACTGCAGTATCGTTGTTTACTCCCATTGTAAGCGCAACCCTGTTATTGCCACAAACATTAACAGTACTATAATGTAATGTATGGCTAACGCATGTTGCGGTAGTATTCGTAACCATGTTAGCTCCAAAGTATGCTCCACCAACACCCGCAAAGAAATCGATATCCGCATTGCTTTTATAAGGAGCAAGAATTGAATCAACCGGAGTTCCAACTGCTGCATAAGAACTAGCAATCATCTTACTTGGCTTCTTGTTTGCGATGTAAAGAGAAATAGTGTCTCCTGCATTAAACTGAACTGGAGTTCCAAAATTTACTGTGTACCAGTTAAATCTTACGCCACCCGCAATATATGCTGAGTCAATAGGTGTCCAACTACTTGGAGTAGTTTCATGACCTCTCCATTTACCCTGCTTGTAAAATGCTATGGGCTCCATAACTCCGTTCCATGCATTTTCAAAATCAAATCCAGTAAAGACAATATCATTCTTTACATAGATCTGATACATCACTCCATACAATGAACCCGAAGTTCCGTCAAACACCATTTCACTTTGATTCTTAGAGCGATCTAGATATACTGTTTGACCAGGAGTCGCATTCAAAGTATCTCCAATATGCATAGGAACCGTATCGGTAACATTTGCATACCAATTGTGAGATATACCTGTTTGTGGTAAGGCTACGAACAATCCTGTTGTATCATCAGCACACAACGTATCTGTTTGCATATGTTGTGGCATTACAGAAATCAATTCAACTGAGTCTATACTCAAAGTATCATTCATTGTGTATTGATCATTGGTCAATCCACTGTAAGCTATAACATCCATATACCCCCCATTATAGCTATTGAATGTACCAACGTTTATCGTTGCGGTAGAGCCAGAAGCAATGGTTGTATTATAAGTAGTACTGATATTGGCATTCGTTCCGTTTGAAATATCAACATTGATTGGAACACCCGTAGCATCGACCAATCCATTGTTTTTAACCATCACCTCAACAACGTAACTAGAATCTCCACAATCTAAGTTTGTCGGAGAAACAATACTCATTACCTCAATATCATGATCAATAAGTGTAGTAAACGTAATTGGACCTACCCATTGTGTTGAATCACACATATCGGCTAAATAGATATCGTAGGTCGTATTTACATTCAAGTTATTTACAGTAGTTGAAGTTCCACTGCTATAGGCCACTGAGCCAATTCCAGAACCTTGACCAAACCCTGTCGGTCCATATTCCATTACAAACTGGGTTCCACCGCTAATACTACCCCAACTAAAGTCAGCAAATGTTGAACTAACGCTGTCTAAGGCAAAAGAATTTGGCATTAAACAAGAAGGCATTTCTGCAATACTGATCTCATCAATAGCCATATCTCCTGTGTAACTTGTTCCTCTTTTACCAACAATTCTAATTTTTCTTGGTGTGTTTTTATAGGGTGTCAAATCAATGTACACCGTAGTAAATGGATCTGAATCTGCAGTGTGCTGTTGACCCGCAATAGACCACAAAGTATCGTACTGTATACTATCCCAAACGGTTACCCAAAGGCTTCCCATGGTAGCACCGTACATGTGGTAACTAAAGCTTAACGTTGGTTGGTTAAGCGAAGAAAAATCAACTTCAGGAGTAAGCACCACGGCATTGTGTCCTGTACTACTTGTTGAAGTTTCGGTATACAAATAGTTTCCGATACCGCTCATATCTCCAGCAGGACCTGTACTAGAACTAACCGTACCTCCAGTTCTTACCGCCCATTTGTGCGTATTATTTGCAGATGGGTTTCTTGACCAACAAGGTGACATTGCGTCTCCATTTGTATAAGATCCGGTGCCAGGAGCCCAAGGTGCAGAATCAAAATTCTCTGTCCATGGAGCCGTGATAATATTACAAGGTGTACAGAAAGTAATAGGTCCTAAAACTGGACTATTGTTGTTTGTACAGTTCCCTGTGATGTAAACATCATAGCAAGTTTGGCTGCTCAATCCTGTTAACGTATCGCTTAAGGCTGTAACGGTTTTAGTAACACCTGTACCCTGAATGAAGCCTGATACTCCATATTCTATTGTATATGTAGAAGCACTTCCCGCCAACCAGCTTAAAACTGCGCTGTTAGGGGTAACATTGCTGGCAGAACCTGATGTAGCAGGTAAACAAGCAGGAATGTACTCTACATTAAAGTCTTCAATGCCTATATACACATAGCTTCCTGTAGTAGCATTTTGAAGCATCACGTATTTATGTCCAGCAGGCACGTTATTTAATGGAATAATGTATTCATTCCAAGTGTTCTTAGCTGGTAAGATGGTATCAACAACCGTAAAACTTGCTGTGTCATTCGCACTTAAAGCCGTACCTACATAGAGTCTTGGAGTCTTAGTTGAAGAATAAGTTGCTCCTGCCCAGAATCGTACTTGTCTGTTGTTCGAATCCAAATAGGTGAACCCTGGTGAAGACAAATAACTTTCGTTATTGTTAACATTGTACCAGCGGTAAATCTTTGTTCCAGATTTTGGTTGAAGACCGTAAGTAGAATAAGGAACATATGCTCTAGCATATGGGTTACCCGTTCCATACTTTTTAAAACTCCAGCAGAAATCTGTTGCGTTATTCGCTAAGTGATCCCAATTGTTTGAATACAAACCAGATACCTCTGCACAACGGGTTTTAATACTGAAAGGTCCTACCCAAACTGAAGTACCATTTCCAGAATCAATACAGTCGTTCTGGAAGTAAAAGTCATATACTGTTTCTGAAGCCAATCCAGTGATCACATGACCAGTTGCATAAGCCGTATCATTCATTCCCGTACCTTGTACAAAACCCGTTGGTCCATACTCAATCAAGAATTTAGTTCCTCCAGAAATAAAGTTGGCAGTAGCGGTTGTAGCAGTTGGGTTGCTCATACTTACCGAAGTAACTTTCGGACAAGCTGGCGCTTCTTGAATCATCAATTGATCAATCGCCATGTCGCTACCAATACTTGATCCTTTCTTAGCATGGAACACCAAATGAGTTACCGTGTTTTTATAAGCCGACAAGTCAATGATCGCTTCCTTCCAGCTCGCTCCTTGTGCACACACTTTGGTAATAATGGAATCATAAGATGAGCCGTTCCAAGCCCAAACCATAAGTGTTCCCATAGAAGAACCATACATATGGTACTGGAAAGAAAGCTCTGGAATTGTTAATGTGCTTAAATCAAAAACAGGAGAAGTGAAATTAGCTTTGGTTGGCGTTGAGCGCGAGGCTTCTGTGTACATATAATTTCCAGCACCTCCGTATGCATTTGCTGGACCTGTTCCAGAACTACCAGTACTTCCTGTTCTATTCCCCCATCTGTAGTTTGCAGATGAACTTGGTGAACGACTCCAACAAGGGTCTATGGCATCACCTGTATTATATGTAGATGAGCCATTTACCCAAGTTGCTCCCTCAAAATTTTCTATATATGGAAATGTGCTTATGCTTGCGCATGGAGTAAAAAATGATATTGGTCCCGCCCAAGTACTTGAATCGGTTGGACTACAAATCTCCATCACATAAACCTCATAATTAGTTTGTGCTGTTAACCCTGTAATTGAAACGGTATCATTCACAGCATTCTTATAGGTTCCGTTACCTAAAGTGAAGCCAGCGGCACCATATTGTATTTTAAATGTAGAACCTGTGTTGCTTTGTGTAAAGTAAACATCGGCTGATGTCGAAACTAAATTTGTTATACCTAAACCTGTTGCTACCAAACAACTTGGAGGAGTATATTCATCTGCTCCCATATCTGGATGGGTTACACTTCTTAAGTCACCGTCAATATCTGATGTAATTCCGGCAATCACCATCGCGCTGTCATTCATTGGCGCTGAAGTAGCATGAAGGTCATTGTTTCCAACAAAAGAAGGATCAACGTTAAGTGCTCCAGCACCCCAACCTTTGGTATTAGCTTTGTATCCAGCGAAAGTTCCGAACGTAGACATTCCTGTTCCGTTGGGCACTTTCAAATTGAAATAGCCATTTGGTGCGTAGTAGTTATTATGGTGGAGAACAAGCCCTTTAAATCTCGAAGCTATCGCTGAACTTCCAGTATAAATAAACTGACCAGAACCTGAGTTATCCAAAGCCATGATATTGTTAATGATCTCAATACCATCAAGAGCTCTAGCATTGTTATTGTCTAACCAAATACAGTTCGCTGCTCCTCCTTGGTTTTTCATCTTGATAGTGTTGTTATACACTTTCATGTAGGCCTTATTTTTCAAAAGCAACCCTGTTGGAGCAGTTGAATTTCCTCCGTTATATCTGATGAAATTGTTTTTGATCATACATGGCAATGTTGAATCACCAGCAGGCCCATTAGGTGGTGCCATAGCAAGTGCAACAACCCTTGTATTCGATTTGTTAGAAGCCACATAGACATCATTTCCTTCGAAAGTTACATCGTCACCAGCATCCCAAAAACTAACTGCACCATTAGAAGATACCAAAGAGGTGTGTATTGTATTTCCTTTCACATTTACATGGTGATAGTTGTTTACAATTACTCCTTTAGTGTAGAAACCTGTGATTGTGTTGTTACTGATTACAACATGGTTTCCGTAATTCACTTTTTTAGAAGGTACCGTTAATGGACCGGTCATACCCACAAACTGGATACTTCTTTCACATCCTGTAATGGTATTGTTGGTAATATATAAGTGGTTACCATTGGGTTGAACAGCTGACGTTGAAGTTGTTGAGCCAGCCGTAACCAGTCCAAAATTCCCTAGAGTTGCAGGTGCCTCGATAATACAATTGTCAATGGTAATTGAATCAGCGTGATTTCTGAAATGAACTCCCCATCCGGTGGAGCCACCCACAACAATTTTCAGGTTGCTAACCGTAATATGGCTTGCTGAATCTAAACTTAGAACCGGATAGTTCGAAGAGGACGTTGATGCCGTTAAAATCGTTGTGCTACCTAATCCGTTAAAGGTGATGGTATTTGCACTATTTGCACCAGAAATAGAAGGAATAACAACTTGCTCATTGTAAGTTCCTTTCTTCACGTTAAACGTTACTGCTCCATTAACACCGCTAGTTGTCAACGCTGTAATTGCATCTGTAAATGTTTGATAATTGGTTCCTGCAGTAACCATTGAAGAATCAATGGTGTAAGATCCTGAGAGTTGCGCTTTACTGATTTGAGTAAATGACAAAAACGCAATGAATAGACAATACTTTGCCCAATTCAATGAAATGAGTTTTTTCATACGAGTTAGTTTTACCTGTTTATTTTTTAACAGGCTTTGATATATTTTTATCAACGGCCGAAATAAACACACGAACTCACCTTTTAAAAAGATTATTGACCAATCACACTTTTATGGTGATAAAACACGCGTTTGGGTAGATAAGGAAGAATGGCATTTATTAGTTTTGAGGCCTCAATTGCTATAGGAATATCATGAATATTGCACTGGTAGAAGACAACCTGGTTCAACAGGACCTATTAAAAATTTACATTGAAGATTGTGGGCATCAATGCATTGGGTCTTTTAACAATGCAGAAGAAGCGGACGCTTTCTTGATAAATGCAAATGCAGATCTAGTGCTTATTGACATTAATCTAGATGGAAAAATGAATGGGATAGAGCTGGCCAACAACCTACGCTCTAAATGGAACGCCAATATTATTTTCATTACCTCGCAAACCGAAGTAGACATTATAAGCAAAGCCATTAAAAATGAGCCGTTGGATGTCTTAATTAAACCTGTACAATTTGAGCAGTTTCAAGCCAGTTTAATGCTGGCAGAACTAAAAAGCAAAACGGCAAAAACAAACGAAAGCAGCAAATTTGTTATAAAGGAAGGATTCTTAGTGTTTAAAAACGGGCACCTTTTTGAACGTGTAATATTAGAAGATTTGATCTATGCTGAAAGCATGGGAAATTACTTTAATCTCACCTTTACAAATGATAAGGCTACTTTGAAAGGAACTTTAGCTGAAATAGAGCGTGCTCTGCCAGGTGATCAGTTTGTTCGAATAAACCGCAGTGTTATCGTGGCTCTTAAGAAGATTAAATCTTTTAATGCGAAAAGAGTCTTTTTAAACAATGGTGAAGAGTTTCCTATTTCTAAGAATATCAGCGATGAATTGATGCTTAAACTCATCGGTTAGACATTTATCGTCTATAGATGTATTAAAACTTTGCCTTTGTCGTTTATTTGTACAGAATTAGAAAGATCATGCGCAATTTTTTCTTTGGATTACTTTTTATATGCACCTGTACGGTTCAGGCTCAAGACCCCTTAGGCGTTTGGACAGCCCACATTCCACACGGTACGGTAAGTGATCTCGTCAAGGTGAACAACCGTGTTTTTTGCGCAACAGAAATTGGCCTATTCATATTTGATGAATCTACACTTGAAGTAACTACCTACTCTAAGCTAAATGGGTTAAATGATATCGGTATCCAAGCATTAGCTTATGATCGTAAAAGAGGTCAGTTATTGATTGGGTACAAGAATGGAAACATTGACATTTTTGATGGTGAAAATATCACTAATGTGAACGACATTTTCAGAAGTCCGAAATATGTAGGTAAGAAACGTGTGAACCATATTAAGGTGCACGAAGATGTTGCATTCATTTCTACAGGTTTTGGGATTGTTGAGTTGGATCTTGATGACTTTGTAGTATTGAATACTCTTATTATTGGTGACAATGCCAAAGAGCTTGAAATTTATGAAGTGGATGTTGATGCTGCCAATGAAGAGATTTATGCCGCCACAGAAGAAGGTGTTCGTGTGGCTGACATGAATCAACCCCTCATTTTCTTTTCATTCTGGAATCAAATTCCCGAATTAGGCACAAAAGTGTATACCGAAGTTGATGTTTTTGGTCAATACGTTTTCGTAAACCAATTAACGGAAGGAGTGGATGATTCTGTTTTTTACAAAGATGGGGCAGTTTGGAAACATTTTACACAACAACCGCAGGCTAAAAAAACAGATATCCGTGTAAATGGAAACACACTCATCATAATAGATACCTATTTAGCTGTAAGCTATAACTCCGATCTTAACGAAGTGATAAAACTTAGTGAGGGCGCAGGATTTCAGCCAGGATCGTTTAAACCGAATGTGGGTTGGCCAGAAGACAATGGCAACCTATTATACATTGGGCATTTTACCAATGGATTGCTACGTAGTAAAGACGTCTTTAACAATTATTGGGTTCAGCCTGATGGTCCGTTTAGAAACTCTGTTTACACCTTAAGTAATAAAAACAATGTGACTTATGTGGCACCTGGTTCTATCGATGAAATTTGGAATAGAAGGTATCAGTTTGATGGAATTTTTCAATACAAAGATTTTAATTGGACACACATAACGGAGGAGTCCTTGAACTTCCCAGGAGATATTGTATCCATTACGCAAGACCCTAGAAATAGCAATAAAATCTGGGCGAATGCTTGGGGTACTGGAATTTTAGAAATAGAGAATGGTCAATTGGTAAATCAATGGGATAACATCACCACGAATGGAGCATTAACCGGAGTATCTAACGAAAGTGATATTAGAACAGGAGGGTTAACTTTTGATGAAAGCGGAACACTTTGGGCCACAAACTCTCTTTCTCAAACTCCATTAATTAAAAGAGATAAAGAAGGCAATTGGATAGCCTATAGTCTTGGATCATTAAGTACCGGATCGATAGCTTTTAAAGACATACTCATTAATGAACTAGGACAAATTTGGATGCAAACCAGATTAACTGGCTTTGTGGTAGCTCAATTTGATGATAACAACCTTGAAGCAAAAGGCTTCAGACAAGGCGCAGGTATAGGGAACTTACCAGAAGACCAAGTTTTAAGCATGGCAGAAGATTTGGATGGTGAAATGTGGTTGGGCACATTACAAGGTTTGGTAGTTTGTTATGCCCCTCAGAATATTTTTGATGGTGGTAACTACGATGCACAACCCGTGCTTTTTGAAGAAGATGGCGTAGTTCAACGCCTTTTAGGTTCTGAACAAGTAACAGCAATTGCGGTTGATGGAGCGAACAAAAAGTGGTTTGGAACACAAAACGCAGGAGTGTTTTATACTTCTGAGGATGGCACCGAGACTATTTACCATTTCACAAGAGAAAACAGCCCTCTCCTATCCAATGGCATTTTAGACATTACGATAGACAATGAAAGTGGTGAAGTATTTTTTGGAACTGCTGAGGGCATTGTCTCCTTTAGAAATGCAGCAACCACAGGAAATGATGACTTTGTAAATGTTTATGCCTACCCAAACCCTGTAAGACCTGATCATAACGGGCCTATCTTCATTAGAGGATTAGCCACAAATGCCCAAGTTAAGATTACTGATGTTGCAGGAAACATTGTATACGAAACGGTAGCCGAAGGAGGCCAAGCCATTTGGTACGGAACAAATTTGAACGGAGATCGCGTAGCTAGTGGTGTTTACATTGCCAACATGAATAACGATGATGGCTCTCTCAGAGCAGTAACCAAAATCCTCATCATCAACTAAAATGCTCGTTAAGCATAAGGCCATTGTTTTACATTCTATTCCTTACGGAGAAAACAGCAAAGTCGTAAAATGCTTTACCGATCAATTAGGGCTTCAGTCGTATTTAGTCAATGGTGTGAACAACAAAAAAGGGGTGCTAAAACCTTCTATGGTTATGCCATTAACTCAGTTAAACCTTGTGGCATATCACAAAGGAAAAGGTGGTCTAGAAAGGATTAAAGAAGCCAAACTTCTGAGCAATTATCAGCTCATTCCTATCGACCCTCTCCGTAATGCAATGGCAGTTTTTATTTCAGAAGTTCTTTCAAAAGTGTGCGTAGAAGAGCACGAGAATATTGGATTGTATCATTTTCTTGAGCATAGTCTTGAAAGTCTAGATAACAAAAATCAAAGCCTGGCTTATTTTCATCTGACCTTTTTATTAGAACTGTCTTCTTTTCTTGGATTTAAGCCGAGCACTCCATTACAACCGGCCGTATTTTTCGACATGATGGAAGGAACGTTTGAACAGGTCAAACCACTACACGCTCACTTTATTCATGAAAACGAAACCATTCTTTTAATAGAACTCCTGCAGACAAAAGTTGCTGTTTCCGCAACCAGAGAAACTAGATTGAATCTTTTAGATAATCTACTTGATTATTATAGAATTCAATGGGAGGGTTTTGGTGAAGTAAAGAGTCTAGAAGTACTAAAGGTGCTATTCGACTAATCCATGCGTATAGAACGCATCATGGTCTCTAACTCAAAAAGTACATTTCTCTTTTTAGAATCGGGCCCGTAAACCATTGCTTCAACCACCAGAATTTGATCGTTTACTTCATCATAAATGGTATAGCTTAAAAACGGACCGCCCATAAAATCTCCAACGGTTTTCCATAGACCGCGAGTTTCAACCGCAAAAAGGTCACCCACATCCACAATCTGTTGAACAGGAGGAATGAGCATTTCTGTGGTCATGTAAGAGCTATCTCGCTCCCCTTCCATAAAGTTCTTTCCAATAGAATCGCGAGAAGCAATGATCTCCTCTCCACTTACCACGCCCTCACGCATCGGTTCCGTGTAGAAGATCAAATATTGATCTGTTCTAAGTGCTTTATTCTTAAAGATCTTCAAGTTTTCTCTATCCAACGTTTGTTTAAATCCCCCTGAGATCAGCATTTCTTTTATTCCTAATTGCTCAATGGCATCCGGAAGTTTACGCATTGAAGTTCTCTTGATAACACCACGCATGATCATTCGATCATGTTCTTGAAATCGTTTTACGAGTTCACCTCCATATTCCTTAACTAGCTGGCTCAATTCTTCAACCGTTGGAGCCGTAATTGTTGCAACGATCTGCGGTCTTGCCCACACATCCTTTACAACAGAAACTTCAGAACTATCACCCAACTCAATAATCAAAACGGTCTTATTCCTTTTTAATAACCGGTTGGCCGCGGCAGGTTCAACCCGCACAACTTTAAATAATGATTCTGGCTGAGGCAATCCGTCTTGGTCTCTCGCAAATACTTCTACCACCGCTTCACCAACAGGTCCATAAAACGTCTTATCCTTTACTAAGGCTAACATTTCTGCATGGCTCCCGTTACTTTTAGGCAATACTTCAGATTTTGATTTGGGAGCATTTTCTTTGGACGGTTCTTGACCTTCATCACATGAAATCAAACCGAAAAAAAGAACAAATAGAGAGAGATACTTAAACATGGAATTTTATTTTCCGGTGTAGATTACAAGTTTCATGCCCGGTTGCAACGAGGTGTTCTTCAACTTGTTCCAAGAAATAATCTGATCTGCTGAAATTCCGCTGTAACCTTTTGCAATATCATACAATGTATCCCCGCGCTGTACGGTATATTCTTCTTTAGATCCTTCTGGAATTGGATAAACTTTCTTCGCTCTAGCCTGTGATGTTTGAGGACTGTAATTCTTAGGATAAATCACCAATTTCTGTCCAACTCTGATCATATCACTTCTTAGGTTGTTCCATCTTTTAATGTCAGAAACACGAACCTTGTAGCGGTTGGCAATTAAACCTAAACTTTCCCCACTTCGCACGCGGTGCACTTGCCTCTGATTTCCATCTGTATACTTTGGCAATGTACTTTTCTTTGCTTCCACATCAGCTTTAGCCAATGCATAAATGGTGTCTTCATTGGCAGCAAACAAACCGTGAGCTTCTTTCGGCAATACCAAATAGAACTTCTTGCCATTCACATGTGGAACAACATTGTGCACATAGGCCGGATTCAACATTTCCAACTCAGAAACACTCACATCCGCATGTTCAGCTATAAGCTCAAAAGTGATCATTTCTTTCATCTCTAAGGTATCCACCTTATGATAAGCGTAGTAATAAGGCTCAGGATAAAGATTGTGTTCTCGAGCATAACTCATTACGTAATTTACCGCGATGAATGCAGGAACATACCCTGCCGTTTCTCTGGGTAAATAAGGGCGCAAATGCCAATAATCTCTTTTTCCTCCAGATCGTCTAATGGCCTTATTTACATTACCTGGTCCAGAATTGTAAGCGGCTAATACCAAATTCCAATCACCGTAAATTTTATACAAGCTCGTCATAAACTTACAAGCGGCTTCGGTAGATTTGATCGGATCATAGCGGTCATCTACATAACTGCTGGTTTGAAGACCATAAATTTTACCTGTGCTGTACATGAATTGCCATAGTCCTTTGGCACCAACTCTAGATTTTGCTCTTGGGTTCAAAGCACTTTCAACAATGGCTAAATATTTTAACTCCAGTGGCATGTCATATTTATCCAATGTTGCTTCGAACATTGGAAAATAGTATTGAGCTGTACCCAACATTCTCGAAACCTGACCTCTGCGTTTCTCCGTATACAAATCAATGTAACGCTTCACAATAGAGTTATAGGTCAAATCCATTGGTGTTTGGCTATTCAAATATTCCATTCTTGCTGTATAGACGGAATCATGAAGCTTAGGATTGCCCAAATCAACAGAATCTCTAAAAACAGTATTCTCCGGAATGTAAGACATGTGCGCCCACATGCTATCTAATGCTTGGGCAACTGGATCATCCTCTAGTTTTAAAGGCGTAGGATCTTTAGGAATAGAATCTGGTTCTGACGTAAATGCAAAAGTTAAAACACAGGTTAGGGTTAGTACAGATGTGAAAAAACTCTTCAGCATTTATTCCAAAACTTTCATTAAATCATTACTCATATTAAAGACCTCGTTGTCTTCAAACTTCTTTCCTATTAACTGAATTCCAAAAGGTAAACCATTAGAATGTTTACCGGTTGGTAGAGATATTGCTGGATGACCTCCAATATTGGCCTGAACCGTAAAAATATCTTCTAAATACATAACGGTAGGATCAGCATATTCTTGTCCAATTTCAAAAGCAGTATGCGGAGATGTCGGTAAGAGTATTGCATCAGCTTCCTGAAGAATTTCGTTGGTTTTATCGGTGATAAAACGTCTCGCTTTTTGTGCTTTACCAAAATAGGCATCATAGAAACCACTACTCAATACAAATGTTCCTAGCATAATTCTACGCTGCACCTCTGGCCCAAAACCTTCGGTTCTTGACAATTTATACGTGCTTTCAAGATCTGTTGCATTTGGACTGCGATAACCAAAATGTACACCGTCATAGCGTGCCAAATTCGAAGATGCCTCTGCAGTTGTGATCACATAATAAATAGGCACTAAATAATCCAAGTAAGGAAAGTCAACCCAACTGATTTCGTAACCCGCAGCTTCAAACTTTTCGATAGAAGCGATGATGTGCGCCTTTATCTCAGGATCCATTCCTTCGGCTTCTACACAATCACGTAGTACTGCAATCTTCTTTTTGCTGTTTTCTTTTATGGGATAAACTGCTCCGTGATCATCACGAACACAGGTGCTGTCATATTCATCACCACCTTTCATCACATCAGTTACCAAAGCCGCGTCTGCAACGTTGTGCGCAAAAGGACCAATTTGGTCGAAACTAGACGAATAAGCTAAAAGCCCATGTCTAGAGATCATACCATAGGTAGGCTTATACCCTACCAATCCGGTAAATGATGCAGGCTGACGAATAGATCCACCTGTATCTGATCCTAGAGATACCAAACAGCAATTTGCAGCCACAGCAGCTGCACTACCCCCTGAAGAGCCTCCAGGAACTTTTGTAGGATCTAATGGATTTTTAACCGGTCCGAATGCAGAGTTCTCGTTTGAGGAACCCATGGCAAATTCATCACAATTTGTACGACCAATAATAATGGCGTCTTCAGCTAAAAGTCTTTCTGTAACGGTTGCGCTAAATAGAGATTCAAATCCTTGAAGGATTTTTGAAGAAGATGAAACATGATGCCCCTTGTAACAGATATTATCTTTTAAGGCTATCACCATACCCGCTAAACGACCTGACTTACCAGACTTGATCTTTTCATCAATTTCGGCAGCTCTTTGTTTGGCTTCGTCTTCAAAAACTTCCAAAAAAATATTGAAGTCTTTTGAGGCTCCAATATTTCCTAAATACTCATTTACCAATTGAACACAAGACGTGCTCCCGCTTTTCAGCGCGTCATTGATCTCGTCAAACGAACGATATGTCATTGTGAAAAGGTGCTTTTATGATTTCTTTTCTTCGCCAGCGTCCTCAGGTTTTACCCCATCCTTAAACTCACGAATACCCTTGCCTAAGCCTTTCATTAATTCAGGTATTTTCTTACCTCCAAAAAGCAATAAAACAAGAACGACAATCAATATAATTTCGGTAGTTCCAAACTTACCCATGACTTCTAAAATTTTGCGGTAAAAGTACAAAATCGTTTGGGCTGATGAGCATTAGAGAATTGCAATGCTAATTTTAAGCATACATGTGCTCCATATCACATATCTCCCTAAACTTGCCGCTACATTTGCACTATGGATTGGATTGAAATTTTCGGTTATGCAGCCGCGATACTTATAGGAATAAGCCTTGGACTCATTGGCGGAGGAGGCAGTATTCTTACAGTTCCTGCAATGACCTACTTATTCGCTTTAGATTCTGTTTCTGCTACAGCCTATTCGTTATTTGTTGTAGGCACAGCCAGTTTAGTAGGTTCTATTAACTACATGAAAAAAGGCCTTGTGAACTATAAAACAGCACTTGTTTTTGGTCTACCTGCCATAGCCGGAGTGTATGTAACCCGAAAATTCATAGTTCCTCAAATTCCAGAGATCATTTATCAAGGCTCTGCTTTTACGCTTACCAGGGACATGCTCATTATGGGAATATTTGCGGTGCTCATGCTTGCTGCAAGTTATTCTATGCTTAAACCAAAAGGGCCTCAAGAAGACCTTGAACAATTTAGACCTCAAAAATTCAATTATCCACTTATTCTATTAGAAGGGTTAGTCGTGGGTGCATTGACTGGTTTAGTTGGAGCAGGCGGTGGATTTTTAATTATTCCTGCTTTGGTTGTACTCTCTAAACTTCCCATGAAAATGGCTGTAGGGACCTCTCTGTTGATAATAGCCGTAAAATCTCTCATCGGATTTACGGGAGATTTAAGCAACCCCGAATTAACCATCAATTGGCCCTTCCTTTTAATTTTCACTGCAATTACGGTTTTGGGAATATTCATTGGTAGCAAACTCTCAGATATCATTCCGGGTAAAAAACTAAAGCCTGGATTTGGTGTATTTATCGTTGTTATGGGAGTATATATTTTGATCAAGGAATTCTATCTTTCTTAAATGGAAATAGAATTCTCAGGAACTAAAACCAATCAAAAAACACGAAGAACCATTTTTGTTATTTCCTTTATTCTGGGTCTCGGAGGGGCTATTGTTGTTCTAATTTTGAATGTTATTCAAGATCATAGGCTGAGTAATTCTCCTTTAATTGACATTGAAAACAATATCCTCCCTAATTACGATCGTGTTATTGGTATTACCGACACTAGTTATAAAGTTGAATACCTCGATTATGTACTCAACTATCACGACAAAAAAGTGATAGGTTTTCCTTTTGAAACAATGCGAACCAACGTCCAAGTCTATTTATTAGAGTACAACGTAGACAGTAGTTTAATTCTAGTGGCTAGAAAAGCGACTTCGAATTTAAAAAATGAAAGGCATTATCATGAATTGTGGATATCTCCAAACTATGTAGTTGAGGAGTAAAAAGCCACATTGGTCGAACCTATCACCTTTCGGTTAAATTTGTGGCTTTTGCAAAATTAGCCCCACATGGAAGATGTAGTTTCGGATATTCCTTTAATCACCAATGACGCTGTTGTTTTTGGGATTTTGATTTCACTGTTGATGTTGATCTTTAAAACGGCAGATTCACAGCAGTTCAGCAAGTTTTATAAGGTGATACCCGCACTTTTACTTTGTTATTTTCTTCCATCACTTTTCAGTACTGCAGGAATTATCTCTCCTAAATGGATTGACATGGATGCAGCTATTGCAGCTTTAAGTGCAGCTGGTTTTGATGTTTCTGAATTGACCAATTTCAAGCACTTAAAGAACTTTGTTCTGAATACAGAAGGTGCCAGAGAAATTGTAGCTCCCTTCATAGGGAAATCACAATTGTACTTCGTAGCGAGCCGCTATATGCTACCTGCCAGTTTGGTGCTTTTAACCCTCAGCATCAACTTGAAAGAGGTTTTCAAATTAGGTCCGAAAGCCTTGATCATGTTTGGAACTGCAACTGTTGGGGTAGTAATAGGAGGTCCATTAGCCATCCTATTGTTCTCTTACATTTCACCAGATGTAGTTGGCGGAGCGGAACCGAATGAGGTATGGAGAGGAATGACCACTGTTGCAGGAAGTTGGATTGGTGGAGGAGCCAATCAAGCAGCTATGTACGAGATTTTCAAAGAAGGTGATAAGAACCTTATCTCAGGGTCGATGTACTCTATCATGATTACTGTAGATATAATTGTAGCTGAAGTTTGGATGTTCTTCTTGCTTTTAGGTGTAGGTAAAGCAGCTAAAATTGACAAATATTTCAAAGCTGATGCAAGTGCGGTGAATACCTTGAAAGACCACATGCATGAGTTCAGTCAAAAAATAGCCCGTATTCCGAGTTTTACCGATTTAATGGTCATTCTTGGTATAGGCCTTGGCTTTACTGGACTAGCACATCTAGGTGCAGATATCATTGCACCATGGATCAAAGAAAATGCTCCTTATCTAGCAGAAACATTCAGTTTGGGTTCTGGTTTCTTTTGGTTGATTGTTTTGGCCACCACCTTTGGAATCGCAATGAGTTTTACAAAAGCGAGAAACTACGAAGGCGCTGGAGCCAGTAAAATTGGTTCGGTTTTCATCTACATCTTGGTGGCTACCATTGGTATGAAAATGAACATCATGGCCATCTTTGAAAATCCTGCAATTTTCTTAGTAGGCTTAACCTGGATGGCTGTTCACGTGGGACTTTTATTCATAGTTGGTAAGATCATCAGAGCACCATTTTTCTTTCTTGCCGTGGGAAGTAAAGCAAACATTGGCGGAGCAGCTTCTGCACCCGTTGTTGCAGCTGCATTTCATCCGAGCTTAGCACCTGTAGGTGTTTTATTGGCCGTATTGGGATATGCACTAGGTACATATGGCGCTTTAATCTGTGGCTACCTCATGCAGGGTGTAGCACCGGTTTAACACAAATATTCTATGAAAAACATATTCGCTTTAGCAGCAATTTTATTTACTCTTAACAGCTTAGCACAGCCTTATGCTCTAGGAGAAGACAAATACATTAAAGAGTTTTACAATATTTCGCTTAGCGAGCAGCAAGCCTATAAATGGCTTGATCATTTATGCAATGAAATTGGCCCAAGACCAGCAGGGAGCTTAAATGCAGAACAGGCGGTAAGTTGGGCTGAAGAAGAATTAAAAAAGCTTGACCTAGACAGCGTGTGGTTACAAGAAGTTGATGTTCCACATTGGGTAAGAGGAACCGAAACCGCTAAGGTCAAAGAGTTTGTAAAAGAATATGAGCTAGCAGTTACCGCTTTAGGCGGAAGCGTAGGTACTCCTGCAGATGGCATTTTCGCAGAGGTTGTAGAAGTAACCAGCTTTGACGATTTAGAAAAATTGGGTGAAGACAAAATCAAAGGCAAAATTGTCTTCTATAACATCCCCATGGATCCTACCAACATTAGCACTGGTTTTTCTTATGGTCAAGCCGGAAGACAAAGATGGGCAGGCGCAATGGAAGCCAGCAAATTTGGAGCTGTAGCGGTATTAACGCGCTCACTTACCTTAAAACCTGACAACTATCCACATACCGGAAGTATGAGTTACGGGGATGCTAAAGTCAAAATTCCTGCTGCGGCTTTAGGTATACAATCGGCAGATTTCTTGCATGAAAAATTGCAACAGAATAAAGGTCTAAAGATTGAATTGGTACTAGGATGCAGAAGTTTGGAACGCACAACGAGTTACAATGTAATTGGTGAAATCAAGGGTAGTGAGAAACCCGAAGAAGTTGTTGTTGTGGGCGGTCATTTAGACAGTTGGGATCTTGGCACTGGTGCTCAAGATGACGGTGCCGGATCAGTTCAAAGCATGGAGGTTCTTTACCTTTTTAAAAAAATGAACTACAAGCCCAAGAGAACACACCGAGTAGTACTTTTTATGAATGAAGAGTTTGGTCTTGACGGTGCAAAAGCCTACGCACAATACACTAAAGACAACAATATTAATCATGTGATTGCGCTTGAAAGCGATGGTGGCTCTGGCACACCTAGAGGATTCTCAATTGATGCAAACATGGCTACAGTTGAAGCCATTCGAGAATACAAACCACTTCTATCTCCATTTGGATTACACGAATACACAAAAGGAGGTTCTGGTGCTGACATCAACCAACTCAAAAGTGAAAACACCATACTCATTGGATATCGCCCAGATAATCAGCGCTATTTCGATTACCATCATGCCTATACCGATCGGTTCGAAATCATCAATGCACGTGAACTTGAATTGGGCGCGGCTGGCATGGCAGCTTTATTGTATTTATTGGATAAGTATGAAATGAAACCTATTCATTAAAAGAGGTTAAGATACTTTTCAAAGTAATTTTCAGGCGTGACCTTCATGCCATTTATAGCCCATTCTGTATTGGGCCGCGGTAATGAGAAAAAGGCATACGAAGTTCGTTCCAAATCACGATCAATCGGAAGCACTACTTTATGTTCAAGCGCTTTTAAATCGCCATTCGTTAGGCATTCTAAAAAGTAACCCGGAAAGACAGTCCAATTTTCTAATTTTCCCAGCTCAACCCATTCACCTCGCGGGTTTTTATAGGTAAACCCAGATTCTACTCCAAAAGGAAATACCGTAAAGAGAGAAACATCTGGGTGTGCAGACAATCGTGTATTCCCTCTAGAAGTAGTTTGAAAATGCTTCGTAGCCGGGTAATAATTACATGACACCATATGCCCAATGGCACTTGTGTTGATATTCAAATTCATTTCCGCTAATAACACTTCCTCCCATTTTTCAATTCTGCTTAACGTGTCGTACCATTCATTTTCAAAATAGGAGTCAAACTCTGCGGGGAATTTGTGTTCAGCACATAAATCAGAAAAAACAAAAGTATCCATCAAGTCATCATACCCTTGGTTGCTGCTGTCAGTTTGACCTTTAAAGGAGAATCCGTCAAAAGCATAGCTATATTTTTTCTGTAAAAAACCTCTTTTATAAGAGTCATTTTGATGTACGAAAGACATGAATGAGTTATCTAATAGGGAGTCTTTTAATGCGGATCGATCACTGATAAATAT
>JAOARK010000234.1 GCA_025210575.1 Schleiferiaceae bacterium | reverse complement strand
CGTCCTTACGGTTGTGTGGCTAACCCAGACGTAGCGCCAAAGGCGGTGTTCGTTTCAGGATTCAATTCTGTGCCATTAGCGGCAAATATCAGTTTTGCACTAAATGGTAAAGAAGCTGATTTCGCAACAGGATTAGAGGCTGTTTCTAAAATGGCGGGAACCAAGGTACACTTGGGGTTATCAGCAACTCAGTCTTCAAACAAGGCAATGGAAGATGCTGACGCTGAGAAAACAACATACAAAGGAGCGCATCCTGCTGGTAATGTTGGTGTTCAAATTCATCATATGGCTCCAGTAAATAAAGGGGAAGTAGTTTGGACAATTACTCCTCAAGATCTTGTAGTTATCGGCCGTCTTTTTAACGCAGGAAAATTTGATGCTCGCAGAACTATTGCTGTAGCAGGAAGCGAGATTAACAATCCAGAATATGTAAATACAATGATTGGTGCTTCATTAGAAGGACTATTCAGCAAGTATGTATCTGGAGCCAACGCTCGTTTAATTAGCGGAAATGTTTACACAGGAGAGCAAGTTGAAAAGAATGGGTTCTTAGGATTTTATGCCGACAGCGTTACAGCGATTCCAGAAGGAAACCAAACGGACTTTATGGGTTGGGTTCTTCCAGGTTTTGGTAAGTTCTCTGTATCTAGAACGTTCTCAGCATTTATGTCACCTAATAAGGAGTATGACTTAAATACAGGAATGCACGGAGAAGAAAGAGCTTTTGTGGTGTCTGGTGAATATGAAAAATATTTCCCGTTCGACATTTACCCACAATTCTTGCTTCGCGCCATTTTAACAAGAAACATTGATAAAATGGAAGAGCTAGGTGTGTATGAAATAGTGGAAGAAGATTTCGCATTGCCAGAAGTGGTTTGTACGTCTAAAATTCCACTTCAACATATAGTTAAAGAAGGTTTAAGTTTCTTGAAAAAAGAAATGGGTCATTAATATTTTGTATCGATGAAGTTTATTCAAGATTTAATAGATAAAACAAGACCACTAGTAGAAAAAGACGGTAAGCGTAACATTTTCTATCCGTTGCACAATGCATTGGAGACAATGATGTTCGTACCTGATCATACTACACATAGTGGTGCGCACGTAAGAGATCACATCGATCTTAAGCGTACGATGGTAACGGTAATTTTTGCCTTGGTTCCAGCATTGCTTTTTGGAATGTGGAATTTGGGTTACCACCATTTCTCGGCCATTGGTCAAGAAAGTGATTTGATGAGTAATTTCTTGTTTGGTTTAGGTAAGGTATTACCGATGATCATAGTTACTTATGCTGCAGGATTGGGTGTGGAGATTTACTTTGCATTTAAAAGCGGTCACCCTGTAAACGAAGGATTTTTGGTTTCAGGTATTTTGATCCCAATGATCATGCCGGTTGATATTCCTTTATGGATGGTTGCTGTATCTACCATCTTTGCCGTTTTAATTGGTAAAGAAGTATTTGGAGGTACAGGAATGAATATCCTTAACCCAGCTTTAACAGCCAGAGCATTTGCCTTCTTTGCTTATCCAGCATTTATTTCTGGAGACAAGGTTTGGGTAAATACAAAGCTAAATGGTGCTGAAGCTGCTGTTGACGGATTCTCTGGAGCAACTGCTCTTGGAGATTTAGCAACTACAGTTGGAAAAGGAGTAAACTCAGGAATGCCTGTTTTAGAGAAATTTACGGATGTAGGTCAATTTAGTATGATGCATGCCTTCTTAGGAGATATTCCTGGTTCAATCGGTGAAACATCAACTTTAGCGATTTTGCTTGGTGCTGGTCTACTGATTGCTACTGGAATTGGAAGTTGGAGAATTATGGCCTCTATGCTTGTAGGTGGATTAGTGATGGGAGTGATCTTTAACATTTTTGCTGTGAACGACTTTATGGCAATACACCCAGTTCATCAATTGTTGTTAGGTGGTTTCATGTTCGGTACAGTATTTATGGCTACTGACCCTGTTTCTGCTGCGCAAACAAACAAAGGGAAAATCATCTACGGATTCTTAGCTGGATTCTTGGCTATCATGATTCGTGTGTTTAACCCAGCATATCCAGAAGGTGTAATGATGGCGATTTTATTCATGAATGTTATGGCTCCATTAATTGACCATTATGTTGTAGGTGCTAATGTGAAGAAACGTCTAAAACGTATTAAAGTAAAAGCTTAAGATCATGAATGTAAACAGTAACGGATATACCTACGGTTTCGCTACGATCTTAGTAGTGTTAGTAGCGGTGATTTTGTCGAGTTTGGCAATGGGTTTGAAACCATTTCAACAGGCGAATATTACTAAAGAGAAGAAACAGAACATTCTACAGTCTATAGGCTTAGAAGTTGATAGAGATCAAGCGGAAGCACAATTCCCTGATTTTATTAAAGGACAGTATGTAATTAAGGATGGGCAAGTAGTTAGCGAAGATGCTGAGGCCGCTTTTAACATCAATATGGCGAAAGCTATTAAGGTAGCAACAGCTGATAGAGAAGTACCTCTTTACATTGCAGAAAAAGATGGTAGCAAATACTACATCATTCCTCTAAGAGGTAAAGGACTCTGGGGCCCAATTTGGGGATTCCTTTCTTTAGAGTCTGATGGGAAGACAGTGTTTGGCGCCACTTTTGGTCACAAAGGTGAAACTCCAGGTTTGGGTGCAGAAATCACTACACCAATGTTTGTAGACCAGTTCAAGGGAAAGACATTGGACGAAGCAGACTTTACCATTAACGTTGTTAAGCCAGGTAAAGGAATGAATCCAAATAGCGATGTAGATGGAATCTCTGGAGGTACCATTACTTCGGTTGGAGTAAATGATATGATCAAAGATTGTTTGAATTCCTATAAAGGTTTAGAAAATATTTAATCGTTAGAGTATGAGTACAGAAACGAAAGTTAAAAAGTCCGAAGGGCTTTTCTCAAAGAAAAATCAGAAGTTACTTTCTGATCCGTTTAACGACAACAACCCTATTACCGTACAGGTATTGGGTATTTGTTCTGCTTTGGCGATTACGGTAAAGTTAGAGCCAGCCATTGTAATGTCACTTTCTGTGATGTTTGTATTGGGAATGGGTAACGTGGTTATTTCATTGATCAGAAACTTGATTCCTAACCGTATCCGTATTATCGTTCAGTTGGTAATTGTTGCAAGTTTGGTAATTATCGTAGACCAGGTATTAAAAGCCTTTGTATACGATGTTAGTAAGCAGCTCTCGGTATTTGTAGGGTTGATTATTACCAACTGTATTATCATGGGACGTTTTGAGGCATTTGCATTGGCAAACACACCTTGGAAGTCTTTCTTAGATGGAATTGGTAACGCTGTAGGTTACGGGGTAATCTTGATCATCGTTGCATTCTTCCGTGAATTATTGGGTTCAGGTACACTTTTCGGAGTACAGATCATTCCAGATTCATGGTACATCGCAAACGGAGGATTTTACTCAAACAACGGTTTCATGTTGTTCCCACCAATGGCATTGATTGTTGTGGGTGTAATTATCTGGGCACAACGTGCTAAGAATACTAAACTAATTGAAGAGAACAATTAATAAGACACAAAGATGGGACAGGAATTAGTAAACTTATTTGTAAAATCCATCTTCGTAGAAAATATGATTTTTGCATATTTTCTTGGGATGTGTTCTTACTTGGCAGTATCTAAAACGGTAAAGACAGCCGTTGGTTTGGGAGCTGCTGTAATCTTCGTATTGGCCATTACATTACCTGTAAACTGGCTGCTAGAAAACTACGTATTGAAAGAAGGAGCTTTGGCTTGGTTAGGAGATGACTTTGCTTCTATAGACTTGAGCTTCTTGAGCTTTATTATGTTCATCGCTGTAATTGCCTCAATGGTACAGCTGGTAGAGATG
>JAOARK010000233.1 GCA_025210575.1 Schleiferiaceae bacterium | reverse complement strand
GCCTGATCTTGCCCCATATTTAGTCGTGTCTTCTGGGTTTTTAAACAGTACGTACCCAACATCACCTGTGTTCCATGTTACACCAAAATCCCAAGTAAAAGTTTTTACATCTGCAGAAAAAGCCGTTCCATTTAACAATGAACCATCTTGCATGGCAATACCACAGTCTCTTGCAACACCGCCTACACCTACTCCTCCTTCATTAAAATCCCAATATCCATTTAAACCAATTTCATTGTCAGGATTTAAATGTAGCGTGAGATTAGCAGAAATTTCAGTACCAGCTATAACTCTAGACCACACTCTTGCCTCGTCAATCTTTCCAGCAAAATAGTTCGCCAAACCACCTACATTAACAGCTGGTCCACCAATACCTATTGCATCTGAATTGGCAATTGATCCAACACCAACAATTGTCTGAATAGCATCAATTAAACCATCAAGGTATAAAGTACAATCTCCCATACGGTCGAATGTAACCGCGCAATGCTGCCAAACTCCGGTCTGTAAGGGCGTAGTTCCTGTAATTACAACAGGTACCCCTGAACCGTCATTTAATGTAACTGTTAAAAGTCCAGCATTAATACCTATAGCATAACCAACACCGGTAGCCGAAATCTTGGAGAACATAATAGCCGGGCCTGCAGTATTATCTGGGTTGAACCAAAATTCAACAGAGAATTCAGTATTTCCAAAATCTAATGCAGCTTGATGAGGAACCTCAATTAACTGATTCACTCCATCGAACTCAACGCTGTAATTCCCAGGGGGTGGATAGGAGAACTCAAGTCTTACCTCGTCTCCAATACAAATATCATTTACATCCGAAGTAACCTCGCAGCCTGTCTGAGCTTTGGTGCTCATTATAAAGAAGGTTGAAATCAATAGAAATAAAATCGATTTCTTATATGTCATTCTCCTAGTCAATTTTAAACTCCGCTAAAATATACTTTTGTCATTAAGTTGGTTCGTTTCTCCTTTTTAAATACCAAAATTGTTGATTTAGAGCATAGGTTCCCTTCGTTAGAGGGCAAATTAAATTTTCAACCCATTTTCTATACTGTCAGAATATATCTGATAACCCGTTTTAAAGTTGTACCTATTCTCTATAACGGATTTTAGTACGCGCTCATATACCTTTCGCCATTCGTTATTAGCAAATTCTGAGAAATTCTCGTTACTCCAGTTCATGCTTATTATTCCGTTAAACATTGCTGACTGATTCGCTAAAAAGTTGAAGACGTTTACAACATCCTTGGGTACCACTGACAAATACTTTCTTTTCATCATGGCTGTATCCAAAATGTTCAGTGGAATTGAAACGAATTTGTTTGGTCTATCTTCCTTAAAATTCCATCCTATAAAAGGATGACAATAAGCGTTTCTAAACCCTACTTCATCGTACATGGCTAGACTATTGTCGTATAACACCTTATTCTTTTCTAATGCACGGGCACTTTGCACACTTTTATATCGACAACTTTGAAAACGATTAGCATAAACCTTGTATTTATATCGCTTGATGTCACTACCTAGTTTATGCGCAGAATTGTGACATCCATTACTTGAAAGCAGAGCCGATTCAAACCCTCTCCCTTGAATGTCTTTGATCCATGAATGATAAGGTTCTTTAGTAATATCATAATCAGCGTAACCTTTTCCTTTTCGAGCCATTAAGAAGAATGTAGATTTTGCCTCGTATTCTTCTTCTAGCTCAAGAATGTAATCTAAAGTTCGCCAAATGTCTTTTCCAAAGATTCTTCGGAACATCATGTAGAATATGTTCCCAAAATTGTAAGTGCCTAATTCTGATTTTAAGTTGTTTTTCCAGCCAGAGTTCACGTGTTGAAATGAATGTGAAAGAAATACTGCAGTATTCGTTCTTTTCAATTCTATTTTAATATCCCATGCTTTTTCTAGAGCCGTTTTTAAAATATCGAAATAGTAATTTACCAAGGGCTTACGAATGCATTTATAGCGATACTGATATGTATCCTTTGTACTCAATCTGCTTCCTACACTTTTTTGAGCATGTTCTTGCCAACCACTCAAAAGCATAAAACTTGAGGTTACCCAGTCAAAATTCAAAGCAACTTTTGAGCCCTTCATAGAAATTACATCACCTCCATCGCAAAAAGGAAGGGGAATAGTGTGCCCTAACCATTCAATTTCAACGGCATTTAATTCAAAAGGCTTTTTCTTTTCAAAGAATTCTTCACCTTTTTCTGGCCATTCTATCTTGGTTGGATTTTCTTTCTTCAAATCCTCTATTACATGTTCTGGAACATTGTAAATAGAGCCAAAGTGCATTAAGATGTACTCCCTTTTATTCATCTACTTTATCGGGATGTTGTTCGCTAAATATGTATGTTTTTTTCTTGGAAACGATCATAAAATAAATACCAGCAAGAATCAAAGGAATACTTAATAATTGTCCCATATTCAAACTCATTCCTTCTTCAAAGCCCACCTGATTAGCTTTGAATTGCTCAACGTAAAGCCTAAAACCAAAGATTAACGTCAAAAACAGTCCAAACAAAAATCCAAGATCAAACCTCTTTCTCGTCTTCAAATAGAAGAATATGAGGATTAAAAAAGATATAAAGTAGGCACCTGCCTCGAAGAGCTGAGTAGGGTATCTCGGAACACCCAACACTTTAATACGTATTTCTACAGGTGAAATAATCTCTGCCTTTGCATCTGGGTAAGCCAGAATATGCTGTTCGTCTGATGAGAGCAATGACATTCTAGGAAGAATATTTCTCTCTAAGCTCAGCGCCAAATCCTGAGGATCCACATTATCTTCTACAAAGAAATTTGCTTCATAAACAGGGTAATCCATACCGTCCAATTCCAGCCTTTCTTCAGTTTCCATAAAGGCAACATCGTAGATATAGTTTTTGTAAAACGAGTTTAGATATTCTTTGGCAGGATACGTAAACACCGTTTCAAAGGATGAGTTTCCAGGTCTACCTACAATTTCTGAATTGGTGTAATTACCTATTCTGATAAATGCTGCAGCAAGCGCGACTACAATTACTATCCTATCCAGCAGCCATAACATAGGAGTTTTTGTCACCTTTTTAGCCAACAAATACATTGCAATAATTAATGCAATGGCAGCACCATGACTCGCTAAACCACCTTTCCATACCATAAGTATTTCAAGAGGGTGTTTTAAATAATAGTCGGGTTGGTAAAAAAGAACATGACCCAATCGAGCTCCAATAACCGTGGCCACCACGCTATAAGTCAGCAAAGGGTCCATCCAGCTAACAGGAGCTTTTTCCCTTTTGAGCATGGCCTTGAATATTTGATACCCCAGTATAAAACTGATCAAGAACATAAGTTGGTATATACGCAATGTATAATCACCAATGGAAATTCCACGAGACATGCTGTGGGTGATGGTTAATAGATTTGTCACCTCAATCTTTATTTAAATGCTTTAATCGCACCAGATTTAATTCGGCTCATATAATCAGCCAAATCGAACTTCACTTCTTTCGACATGATCAATAAACCAATGATATTCGGAAACGCCATTGCTAGAATCATCATGTCTGAAAACCCTACAACCGCTTCCAAAGTAGTTGTACATCCTATTACGATGAACAACAAGAAAATCACCTTATAAACATTGCCTGATAATTTTGATTCTCCAAAAATGTATGTCCAAGCTTTAAGACCATAATAAGACCAACTGATCATCGTAGAGAATGCAAACAGAAAAATAGCTACAGAAAGTACCGCAGGAAACCATGAGATTGCACTTTCAAAAGCTGAAGAAGTCAATTCAGCTCCCTCCAATTCATATCCTGTATATCTACCCGTTAAAATAATTACAAGCGCAGTCATAGTACAGATTACTACGGTATC
>JAOARK010000232.1 GCA_025210575.1 Schleiferiaceae bacterium | reverse complement strand
ATTTTTGTACTGGTGTTCTTTCTAGGAAACTGGAGAGGTGGTCTTGTGGTGGCCTCGACTATTCCACTTTCGTTGTTGTTTGCCTTTATTATGATGCATGCTTTTGGAGTTTGGGCGAACCTCATGAGTTTAGGTGCGATAGACTTTGGAATTATTGTAGATGGGGCTGTTATTATAGTTGAAAGTATGGTCTTTTTACTACACGACAAGTTTCTTAAAGGAAAAGCTTTAGGTGCCAATGAAAGAGACAAATTAGCTTATAAAGCCTCTAGCAAAATGATGAATGCTGCCTTTTTTGGACAGTTAATTATTCTCATTGTATTTATTCCCATTCTGGCACTTCAAGGTGTAGAAGGCAAGATGTTCAAGCCAATGGCGCTAACCTTCATGTTTGCGATGATCGGTGTGATGGTTCTTTGCCTTACATATGTTCCTATGATGTCAGCTTGGTTTATCCGAGTAAAGACAAAGAAGACCTCCTTGGGAGATAAGTGGATATTGTGGTTAGAAAGAGCATATGAAAATGCCTTGCGAACTGCTTTGCCTCGGGCTAAATGGGTGATTGGAGGTGCAAGTATCCTTTTCATTTCAGGACTGCTCATTTTTACAAAAATGGGAGGTGAATTTATTCCTCAATTAGATGAAGGTGACTTGGCTTTTCATGCCATTCTTAAACCGGGGAGTTCTTTGAATGAAACGGTAGAAACTACGACACGGATTGAGCAGATTGTAATAGCAGATTTTCCGGAGGTACAACGTATAATGAGTAGAATAGGTGTAGCTGATGTTCCAACCGATCCCATGCCAATGGATATTGCCGACATTTTCGTGATTCTAAAACCAGAAAGTGAATGGCGAGATGGAATGGATAAGGATAAATTAGTCACAGAATTGAAAAAGGCCGTTTCAATTTTACCAGGTATCAACTTTGAGTTTTCCCAGCCTATAGAAATGCGTTTTAATGAATTGATTACTGGTGTTCGCGAAGACATAGCAATTAAATTGTTTGGAGACGACTTGGATGTGCTTGCTCAAAAGGCGGAAGAAATGGGGAAGATTATCGCTTCGGTTGATGGAGTTGCGGATATGAAAGTTGAGGCAACTCAGGGATTACCACAAATCACTATTGATTATGACAGAAATGAAATTGCTCAATATGGTCTAAGTATAAATGAGGTGAACAAAGTGGTGGAAGCGGCTTTTGCCGGAAGTAAAGCTGGGGTAATTTTTGAGGGTGAAAGACGATTTGATTTAGTCGTTCGCTTGGCTGATCACCACCGCACAAGTATTGATGACATAAAGAATCTATTTATCAATCTGCCTTCTGGAGTACAAATACCATTGAATGAATTAGCAGATATCTCTTACAAGTCGGGCCCTATGCAAATTAGCAGGGATAATACACAAAGAAGAACCTATGTTGGGATTAATGTTCGTGGTCGTGATATTCAATCTCTGGTGAAAGAGATCAGAGAAAAGCTAGATGAGCAATTTGAGTTACCCAGTGGATATTATATAAGGTATGGTGGTGCTTTTGAAAATTTGGAAAGAGCTACCAACCGATTAAAGTTGGTCGTTCCAATTTCACTTGGTTTGATCTTCATACTTATCTTTTTTGCTTTAAACTCGATAAAACAATCAGCCATGATTTACATCGCAATACCCTTAGCCTCGGTCGGTGGCATTTTTTCTATTTGGTTTCGTGGAATGCCTTTTAGTATATCAGCAGGAATTGGCTTCATTGTGCTTTTTGGAGTGGCAGTCTTGAATGGGCTTGTACTAATAAGTGGGTGGAATGAACTAAAGGCTGAAGGAGTTCAAGATATAGATGAGCGAATTAGGCTAGGTGCGAAACGAAGAATTCGTCCAATTCTTTTAACTGCGCTAACCGATATTTTGGGTTTTCTACCGATGGCTATTTCCACATCAGCTGGTGCTGAAGTTCAGCAGCCCTTGGCTACGGTAGTAATAGGAGGGATGATCTCTGCTACGCTGCTCACCTTATTTGTGCTTCCTATTTTGTACAAATGGACTGAATCTGGCCAACGAATGAGTTTAAAGCCAGTAGCATTGATTGCTATTTTATTGGCTTTGCCTGTTGCTTCGCAAGCTCAGAATAAAGAGAAAAATACAATCAGGTCACTTGATGATGCTATAACCATTGGGTTGAAAAACAATGGAAAAGTGAAGGTGGCTCGGACGAATATTGAATTGACGGAGCAACAGAAAAAAGCAGCATTGAATTTAGGAAAGACCACACTCGAGTTGCAATATGGACAATACAATAGTGAGGAGAATGATTTTGCCTTTTTGGTTGAACAGCAATTTGCTTTTCCAAGTGTATATGGAAAACAAAAGGCATTGGCAATGGAGAATTTACGTGGTAGCGAGTTACAATTGGCAGTTTCTGAAAATGAATTGCGAAGGAAGATAAGAACAGCTTGGTACGAGTTGTCTTATTTGCGTGAACGACAAGAATTGCTTTTGTATGAAGATACCCTTTTCAATAAACTTCTAAATGCAGCAGAGTTGAGGTACGAGACAAAAGAAATCTCGTTGCTTGAAAAATCAACCGTTGAAACGCAAATGATGGAAGTGAAGAATGCTTTGTTTTTGATTTCTTCAGACATAGCCATTCAGGAGCAAGAGTTGCGTGTGTTATTAAATGATAGCAGTTACCTTCATTTTAAACCGCAAAAATTTTACGAACGGTCATTTTTACAAAACACAGATTCATCTGTAGTATTAAATAACCCACAGTTGGCTCTTGCGAAACAGCAAATAGAAATAGCTTCGGCTGAAAAGAAGGTGTCTTCAGCTAAAGTCTTGCCTGATATTAAAGTGAGTTATTTCAATCAGTCAATGATCGGCTTTCCATTGGAAGCGGGTTACTTAGCTACGCCATCAGATAGACTTATGGCAATACAAGGGGGTATTTCAATTCCACTTTTTTATGGCTCATACAAGGCAGATGTAAAATCAGCTAAGATCAAAACGGAAATGGCCGAGACGCAAGCGGATTATTATGAAACGATGTTGGAAGGATTGTACGTGCAGCAAATTCAAGAAGTGATTAAATACCGAAGTAGTCTAAATTACTACAAGGAAAAAGCGCTGCCGCAATCTGAATTGATTTATCAAACCGCTCAACGCAGTTATGAGTTAGACGCCATTGGCTATGTAGAATATTTTCAAAATTTAAAGCAAGCTCTGGATTTGCGATTAAGGTATTTGGATATTCTTTCTAAATACAATCATGCCATTATCAAATTAGAATACTTATTAGGACAATAAAAATGAAACAACATATATTTTTAATTGCTATTGCTAGCTTGAGTTTATTCTCCTGTAGTAATGATCAAAAGAAAAGTGCTCACGATCATGGGCATGAACACAACTCAAACGAGGGCAAAGTGCAATTGTCATCAGCACAGTTTAAAGCACTTGAAGTAAAGGTTGGTCAACTCACAACTCGAGATATGGGTGAAAGTGTTGAGGTAAATGGCCGGCTAGAAGTGCCGCCTCAAAATGAAGCGACCGTTACCGCCATTATTGGTGCTAACATCAATTCTATTCAAGTTATTGAAGGCGCAAAAGTAAATAGAGGTCAAGCATTGGCGTATTTAAGTCATCCTGATCTAATCAAGGTGCAGACCGATTATTTAAACAATTGGAGTCAACTCGAATATGCAGAACAAGACTTTGAGCGTCAAGAAAAACTCTACGAAGAAAATGTCTCTTCAGGTAGAGAATTTCAAAGAGCAAAGGCAGAGTATTTAACAAAAAAGGGGATGGTGAAAGGATTGGAATCTCAACTAAAGCTCATGGGGCTGAGTGTAGAAAAAATTCGAGAAGGACATATATATGAAATTGTTCCAGTTGTTTGTCCCATTGATGGATACGTGCGAAAGGTTGAGGTAAAAACTGGACAGTTTGTACAGCCACAAACGGAGATGTTCGAGGTGGTGAACATTGAGCATATTCATGCTGATTTTATGGTCTTTGAAAAGGATATGCATAAGGTTGAAGAAGACCAGAAAGTTGAGTTCACTGTCAGTTCCATGCCGGATGAAGTTTTGATGGCTCGAATTCATTCTGTAGGTAAGGCGTTTGAGGAAAACCCGAAAGCGATACACCTGCATGCTGAGATTGAAAACAAAAAGGGATTGTTGTTGCCAGGGATGTATGCTCGTGGGAGAATTCTTGTCAACACAAAAGAAGTGCAAGTAGTGCCTGAAGAGGCAATAGTTGCGGAAGACGATAGGCATTATATCTTTTTAGCGACTGAAGGGCAAGATCACGGAAATGCGGTGTGGTGGTTTACGCCAATAAAAGTGGCAAGAGGTAATTCACTTGACGGATGGGTTGAAGTAAATCCATTTATGGAGATAAACAAAAATCAAAAAATTGCTTTGAGTCATGCCTACACTTTAATGGCTGATTTGAAAAAAGAAGAAGCTGAACATTCACATTAGAGAGAGGGCTTAGCCCTCTTTTTTTATTGGATCATTAATTTGCCAATAAAGTCTTGGTCTCCCTCTACATGTAATAAATACATGCCCGTTTCAATATTTGAGGGTAATTGAATGGCAGTAATATCTGTCGCATTAATTGAATAAGTAGCAATCATTTTACCTTGCAGATTGTAAAGTGCTACATCATGATTTCCAGGTGCTAATTGTAGATAGACCTTACCTCCGGCTTTAGATGGATTAGGGTAAAAAGTCAAAGGAAGTTGCGTACTTTCTTGCACGCTCATTGTTGCACCAATGCAATCAAAATTCTGTGCATCATAGAAATTCTGAATCGTTTGTGCATATGTTTTTCCCAATGCCACCGATCCTAATGAGTTGGTTTGATTCAGGTCACGGGCATAGATGTAAACCATGTCTGTGCAGAAACTTTCGCCAGCATTTAAAGTGCCAATATTGGTGATATTTAAATTTCTTGATTCTGCAGCAACTCCTGGACTGTAATACCAGTTATTTTGGTCATTAAAGGCAAATTTTGATTTCGGACTGCTGCTGGAGATATCGTAGCCATCTCCATTAAAGACATAGGGTCCAGCAGGGTTTTCTAAAGTCAATGGTGATCCATCTTTCCAATGGCAATTTAAGTAGTTGTGAAATTCTATTGGAGTAAAAGGGTTTCCAGTAGCACCCGTGCTATTGGTGTAGTACATAAATCCATCTAAACTTCTATTTAAATACTTTGTGATTACCGCGGGAGGGTTTGAACCATAACCCAAAGGACCTTCATCGTTTGCATCGCTATTGTAAGCGTAAGTAACATTTGCGATGCTATCACACCCAATGGCATCATCTTGAGAGTTTCCAATATCAAAGTCATTCCATGAGCCAAATTTTAAATCGCTGTAATTTTGGTTAGAATAGTTATGAATATTAAGACTTAGAAAAACAGAATTGTGCAATGCAGGTTCTTGAATAGAATCATAGGCATAGAGCATCCCATGGATTTCAAATCCGAAACGGTCTCCAGGGGTTTCGGATTTTCGGCCGCGATCGTCATTGATAATAAAATAGACAGCCTCATCGCCTCTTATATCTGGTGTTTCTCCAAGCCAAGGTTCGTAAAGTTGGTTGAAATTTTCATCGTTAAACGGAGCCAAAAACCTTGCTTCACCATTTTGAATATTTCCGTTTCCAGGCCAGTATAACAATGCCTCTGGAGCTGCATAGCCAGGAGTTCCATATTTATTTTTGTGTTCCTCAATCTCTGCTTTAGAAACTTTCCAAACACGATTGTATTTGTGTAGATAGAGGGAGTCGTATTGGTTAGACTTAGGTCCGGAATAAAAGTTAGAACCAAATTGTCTGTAGGTTCCTGTTTGCGCTATCAGAGAACCACTTCCTTCTAAAGCAGAAAACCAATAATTCGATTTAAAAATGGAGGTTTTGCCTTCGGCTTTAAATAAGCCTAAATCAAAGTACTCATACGGGTTTGCAAATAATTCTCCCGAAGCAGAGACTCCAGCAGTGATGGTATTCGAAGAGATTTCGTTGTACTGCTGTTTTACGATAATCTCAGGATCCCATTGGGCTGCCGTATAGTTAATGATTCCAAAATTTGAGTTATTCATTCCCATCCAAACCTTGTTATTTGCCACTTTTGCTGCGGTTATTCGGCTATCGAATTCATAAAAGGCATTTTTATAACGGGTAATAGAATTGCCTATTCGAATAACCGGCTCATAGTTAAGAGTTGATCCGGGAAAGATGATAAGGTCGTTTTGGTAAGGAACAAAACGAGAACTGGGTCCAATTAAACTATCTAGAACAACTGTCCATTGATTAGACTGCAGTTTGTTAATCATGTTAATTCCCATAGTGTAGAGATGACCTTGATCATTCACTTCCATTTGTAGCACTTTGTTTCCAAGTCCAGGGATATTGGGGAGGTTTTGCCAAATGCCGTTGTCATAGTAGTATCCAGCTTCTGCAAAACCCCAAGTTCCAAGGTAAACGGTATTGTTATTTATGGCAAAATCAAAACCTGCCTTTTGGTGGTTGATAAAGTTGTTTCCATCATATTCAAAGAGTTTATCATCGGTATCTAGAATCCAAAGATTTCCAGATGCATCTAATTCTATTTTCTTGATGTTGAGAAACTGATGCCCTTGAACAATGCTCCATTGGTTGTTATTGAATAGAAATATTTCGGTTGTTGAGGCAGCAAAGAAATGAGATTGACTTTTGGCAAGACTCACAATTCGTTTCGCATTAGTAGGGTTGACAAAATAGCTTGTTACCTGATTGCCAAATTGCGAATAGTGGTAAAGGCCAGAATCGGCTGCAACCCAAACTTCGCTATTGCTAATAGGCTCAAGGTCATTGACATGATGATTGAGCTCTTTATGAAAGTAAAGCAAAGGCTGAGCGGTTAATTGTAATGTAAATGAAAGTAGAAAGAAGGATAGCGTTTTGTTCATGGTAAAATGAATTTAGGGTGTCTATACTTATAACGACATTGCCCTGTAGCATGGTTGTCTTAAATCAGAATTATTCAGCTGATTTTAGCCAGGTCTCCTGAACTAAGTAGGTTTCCATGCTCGGATAATCAATAAACTTTTTAGTGTCAGTATAAACTCGAATCATGTTATAGAGCATTTTAAAAGCACCACCAAAAAAGCTAATTGGGTTTAGCAGTTGTCTTTTGTCTTTTACATGCTCCTCAACAATACCATCCCAGGTTTCGTTACCAAAAATTTTGGTGTTAACCACATTTCTATTGTAATGCCATAAGGGGTGTATTTCTAAAGAAAGAGGTGTGTGTCCTTCATGCCAACATTTGTAAAAATCATCATAAGATTGTTTTTTCTTTTTGTTGAATAACGTAAGCAGGCATGCGCCAGGGGTGGTCTCGCCATCTTTCCATCCTTTGCCATAAGCCACTGGTATAGCTTCGGTAACATGATAAGCCGCAATTAGCCCTGATAAATTTTTAAGCTCTATTTCTCTAGAGCTTTGGATTGAAAGAATGGCAATCTTGTTTTTTGAAAATGGAATTACAGATAGTTTGGGAGGGTTGCTTTTGGTGATGGTAAGGCTCATTTTCATAATCCCTTCGGTATCGATCAAACCCTCAGTAGTTTTTAAAATGCGTTGTTCAAATTCTTGGTAATTCTCATTTGGTTCACCTCTATAGGTGAGCATCATTTTTTGCATAGAGCTGGCAGATTATGTGCAAAAGATAAGAACAACAAATCACTCAAAGATCATTTTTCTAAGAAGTTGATTTCGTTATGTTTGCCGCCCAAATTCAAGCAGCTACCCAATGTCCATCAAGCGTATAGTTTTAGCCGTATTCGTATTGAGCAATCTCATAGCTCAAGCTCAAAATCTAAGCCTGAAGTGGCGTTATGCAAATGGAAGAACTCAAAACGATATGTGTCGTGCCTTGTGCACAGATCATCAAGGGAATACGATCTCTTCAAGCATATTTAATGATTCACTCATTTATAGCACTCCTCTGGGAATAGATACCATCGTAGAAGTTGGTGGGCATGATTTTGTGATTCAAAAAAATGACTCCCTTGGAAATCTGATTTGGCTAAAACATATCGGTGGAACCGGAACAGAATATGTGGAATCCATTGTTACGGATAATGTGGGTAACATTTATATCTACGGAGAGTTTTGGGGAACTATTGATTTTGATCCTTCTGCTGCTTCGTTCAATCTTACCCAAACAAAATTTGAGAATAATTTCATTGCCAAATACGACTCCAATGGCGATTTGATCTGGGCCAAGAAAATGGAACTTTTCAAATATGGTAACATTGGCGAGATGATGATGGTCAATAATGCGTTGATCCTTATGGGAGGATACAATGATTCAATTGATTTAGATCCAAGTCCCGCTATAGATATGAGAATTTCTAATGGCGACTATGATGTTTTTGTGGTTTCTTTAGATACATCGGGTTCAGTAAACTGGGCAAGAGATTTTGGAAGTTCAGGTCAAGAATGGGTAAAAGATATCAGTACAGATAAAGACAACAACATTTACGTATGTGGTGACTTTAGTGGTACAGTAGATTTTGACCCCGGATCAGGAGTGTATAATGTAAGTTCTAACGGAAACAGAGATGGATTCATTTTAAAGATTTCAGAATCGGGAATTTTTAAAAAGGTTATCACCTTCGGAAGTGCCTCTAAAGAATATGCCAATGAGATTGAAATTGGAGAGAATTACGATATCTATTTACAAGCACGTTATTTCGATTCAATTGATGTTGCCCCTGGTCCTTTAGAATACAAATTTGGAAACCCTGGAAATTATGGGGTTTGTGTGGTAAAACTGGACAGCGCTGGAAATTTAAAATGGGCGAATTCTATCGATGCGTTTATGTCTTATGGTTTGCAACTCGGGGCAAACGAAGATGTTTATACCACAGGATCTTTTAATGGAACAATCGATTTAAATCCTGGTCCGGATACTTTGTTGGCCTATTCAAGTACGCTTACTTCTTATCTTCTCAAGTTAGATAGTGCTTCAAATTTTAAATGGGCACAGACTAATGGACCATATTTTAGATACAATGTGTATGACATTGAAGCGAATGGCAACAACTTGAAGGTATATGGTTCTATTAACACCTTTATTGATTTTGACTTTAGCATTGACACAAATTATTATTCTACAAAAGGAGGTAGCGATTATTTTATTTCGGAGTATAAGGATAGCCCGGCTATTTACACCGTAGATAGTGTAGAAGCCTGTAATCAGCACAAATGGATTGACGGTACAACATACACCACAGATCAAGATTCTACTTGGATTAGATTATTGAATGCTCAAGGTGGAGATAGCATCGTTTTTCTCAATCTTGTTTTAGATACTGTTCATGCAGCTATATCAAAGAATAATGT
>JAOARK010000231.1 GCA_025210575.1 Schleiferiaceae bacterium | reverse complement strand
GCGCAATGGTAAAGATTGGGTTATTAAACTTGAATCATCGGTAAATGCTTTGGATGAAATTGACTTAGTGGCAAAAGAGAATCCAGCATTGCGAATTATTCGAAATGCCATAGCCAACAGAAAATTGAATAACCCTAAAAATTATGAATCCTACACCTATGTGTCTTACAATAAGGATATCATAACCTATAAAGCGATTGAGCAATTAGATACGCTTGACAGAAGAGATTCTATAAGAGCGGTAAAAGATCTCGAAGCCGCTAAAACAAGACACTTATTGATTATGGAAAGTGTTACACGCAAGTATCACAAAGCTCCAGAGAAATCTATTGAGAAAGTAATAGGTTCTAAGATAAGTGGATTTAGTGACCCTGAGTTGGGAACGGTGCCTGAAGGTTTACAGAATTTTGGGTTTTACGATAATAACATTCCATTAATCGGTAAAGATTACCTCAATCCCATCTCCAGAAATGGCGACAAGAAATACATATTCATTTTAAAAGACACCACTTATGCGGAAGGTGATACAACCTTTATTATGGACTACCTTCCGGACATAGGGGCAAATTTTGAAGGACTTACAGGAGAGATTCATATCAACTCGAACCTTTGGGCCATTGAGTACATCTATGCATTTCCAGCTGATACTGGAAAGATCAATATTAGCCTTGAACAGCGATACTCATTTGTTCAAGATAAATACTGGTTTCCAACGCAGCTCAACTTTAATTATGTGCTTGAGAAATTTCCGTTTAGACAAACCGGGGCATTAATGTCTGGAAAGACCTTTCTTGATAGCATCGAAATAAACATCCCCATACCAGATACGGTGTTTTCGTTGCTCAGAGTAGATTTTGTTGAGGGAGCAGGGAGTAAAAGTGATCAATTTTGGGAAGACCATAGGGCTGAAGGTTTGGATGCTAAAGAACAGAAGACCTATCATCACATGGATAGCTTAGGGCAGAAATACAATTTTGACGGCTTTCTGTATGCAACCCATAATCTCTACAATGGATATCTTTCTTTTAAGAAGTTTGACCTGCAATTCAACAAATTCATAGCCTATAACACGTATGAAGGTTGGAGACTGGGTTTAGGGATATTCACCAATAAATACTTAAGTAAAGACTTTAAAATTGGAGGGTATTTTGGTCATGGATCTCGAGATAAGGTATGGAAATATGGAGGTCACGGTGAGTTCTATTTCAAACAGAATCCAGATAATAATTTTGAGATCAATTATAAAAATGATTTACGTGCTCCTGGCCTTATTGATGTACGCTATTGGAAATTTTTTGGTGGGTTTAGGGAACAATTCTTCAGTACATTCATGGATAGTCATGAAGAAGTGAGCGCATATTTCAATGCTAGGTTTTTAGATTATTTCGAAACCAAATTTGGTGTCCGGAATTTTACCTTAAAACCGAATTATGATTATTTGTTTACTCCTGTGGATGTCGGGCAAGATCCTACTGATAGGATCTATGGGTTTGCTGAGGCTTATATTAAAGTGAGATGGGTTCACAAAGAAATCTTCAAGAATAATTATGGGCAAAGAATTAGCTCGGGTTCAAAGTACCCCGTATTGTTCCTCTCATGGGCGCATGGATTTGATGGAATTGGATGGGGAGATTTTGAATACAACAAAGTAGAGTTTGGGGTGAACTGGGAGCACTTCTTTCCTGGCTTAGGAAAAACAATTGTCACAGCAGAAGGAGGCTTTATAGATAACCCGGTTCCTTACGCCATCAACTTCAATAGCCGTCCAAGTTATAAACCTGGATTTGCGGTAGTGTTAAATAACACTTTTCAAACCATGCGGTTCAATGAATTTGTTTCTTCTGAATATGGGTCTTTATTCCTAAAACATAATTTTCAGTCTCTATTATTTAGACATGGTTATTTTAAGCCAGAAGTCATTTTTATGCAGGCCATCGGAATTGGGAGCATGCAAAACAAAGAGTTTCACAAGGGAATTGTTGAAGCTGCCAAAACCATGGAGCATGGCTATTTTGAATCGGGATTGGTGCTTGATAATTTGATTAGAATAAATACGTTTGGCGTTGGATACTTTGGAATTGGTGCCGGTGCATTTTACCGTTACGGAGCTTATCAGTTGCCCGATGCAATTGGAAACTGGGCTTTTAAATTCTCTTTTATGTATTCGGTAAATTAATTTCTATTCAGATGGTCTGAAAATGCTTTGCCTTCATGATTGATTAGGTATTTTTTAGAATCTCTAGACTCTAAAACCCAAAACCATCCCGAATCTAGTTCTTCAATGTCTTTGTAAACAGGTTGAATAACAATATTTCCTTTGTGGTCTATCATTCCTTGCTTGCCATTCTTTCCTATTCTAAAGTAACTTTCATCTAAATGTTTGTTTTCAGCAATTTCCTGATATTCTACATCTAAAAGCATTTTACCTTCGGTATTCATTAGTCCATACATGTCGTTTCGGCTTACCAGAAATATGAAATCGCCTAGTTCTGCGCCACGCCAAATAGAAACAAGTTCGAACGGTTCCTCATAAACCAATTCTTCATCAATGCGCATCAGGTAATAGCCTTGATCTGTTTGTTTTAAGTAGAGAGCAGAATTTTTAGAAAGTGGAAATAACTTTTCGTAGATGGGTTCTACCAAAATTTGATAATTGGTATCTGCAATTCCATAAAAGTCAATTCTACTTTGAAGTGTAAAAAAGCGATCGTCATTAAATGGAATAATCCTCTTCCATTTAGGTTCTAAAAACCATCGGTCATCCTTTAAGTTGTAAAGGCCCATGTAAGTGATGTTGTCTTCCTCGAGCTTCACTTTTAAACCTAGTGTAGTCATTTCAAAATCAATGTACGGGTCTTCAAAAATCTGTCTTCCGTTTTTGTAATAGATGTATTTGTCTTTTCCTTGAATTCCAACGATCATCCCATGTATGGTGTCAAGTCTGTTGAACTTAATAGGAACAATAATATCTCCATTAGCATTCAATACTCCTTGAAGCTCACCATCAGTTACAGCAAATAAGTTGTAGGGCATAAAGGCTTGTTTGCTCCAACGGTTTAAGGTTTCTCCGCTAACATTTCCTTGTAAATCAAGAATGATGTACTTGTCTTTATCTTGACCAAGAAAGTAATCATCCTTTTCTTGTAGCGCATCGTATTTTTCTTCGATCAGGGTTGTTCCACTGGTAGAAACAACTCCATATTTATTGGCTTTTTTTACAATGAAATTACCCGATTTTGTTGTGTAGATCATGGTGTAAATAGGTTCAATAATAATTTCACCATTTTTATTCATCACACCCCATTTGTCTCTTTTAAAAGGAATTCCATCTCTTTCTATAGCCTTTATATTAAGAGCAAAGACATCATTTATGCCGGTGGCATCTCCAGTTGAAGTCAAGAGGTTCCAATTAACATTGGTATAGGCTTTAATGTACTGATCGGTACCCCTGATTTTGTCTACTCGCTTATATAGGAATCCACTTTTAGAATTGCCTTGGTAATCAAAAAGGCCAAATTTTCCTGCTTTTTTAGCAGCTATAAGATGCTCGTTTATTACTTTAATTTCTTCATAATCTGGTAAAAGTGTGTAGCTGCCTGCATCATTTAACAATCCCCATTTACCTTTTTTCTTTACCATCACCCATTGATCCAGAAGAGAAGCATCTTCAAAGGCTCCTTCCTTGTCAAGTATGGTATTCTGGTTTGAAACAATGGTCTTTTTTTCATCTTTAGAAACCACCACATAGCTCTTTCCTAATGGGTCTATGCTTGAATATTTTTTGGTCGCGAAAAACTCTTCACCCTGAGGGTCTAAGAACCCGACTTTCTTTTCATTTAAGGTGTATAGAATCTCTTGTTCCTCTTGGAAGATCACTTTCTCATCAACTAACTCAACCAGTTCATTTCCTTCCTTTCCAAAAATGGTGCATTGTCCAGGAACACATCCCACTATATTTTCTCCAAAAAATGCTACTTGTTCATACTCACACTCCAGCAATTTATTCCCAGAAGTATTAAAGAGCCCCAATAAGCTGTTGCGACCAACAAATAGCATTGGAGTCTCATTCATAAAGCCCATCTCCACAAACTCGTACTCAAATGGAACAATAATTTGACCTTTAGAGTCAATAGCTCCCCAATTCAAACCTTTTTGAACCGCAGCGATACCACTTTCAAAAGGCATCGCTTCATCAAAATCAGCACTTACCACCAAATTTCCATCTAGGTCGGCATATCCATAAAGTGAACCCATCAAATACGGAACAAGTTCTTGCGCACAGCAAAGAGAAGTAACTAGAAATAATATTGCTGAGGCTAAAACGCGCATAGAGGAGGGGTTTGATTTAAACCTGATGCTAGAGGCAGGCAGTACAAAGTCACAATTCTGGTGGTTATGAGAATAGAATTCATTGCAATGTAAATAATTCGCTATGAATATCCCACAATTCAATTGTGAATAGGTGGGTATGCGGTAATCTGAAGAACAAGAAATAGGAGGGTTATAATTTTCTAAAATTGATTTTATATAGAATGATTACCTTAGGCAAAGAAATTAACTAAAAACCTGTAGTCATGAATGATTTATTCAATTTAGAAGCGACTGATTCGAATACATCTCAGGATGGAAGCGATCAGGACGGAAAGGTTAAAATTCCAGATTTACAATCTTCATTGCAAAAAGGAGTGCCCAAAGGTTCAACCGCGGGGTACGCTGACGGAGAGCCGAAAGGAACACCAGCTGGATAATAACATTTGATTATGATTTTGAATGAGCTGCGAAATTTTTCGCTGATCATCTTAACGGTTTTGCCCTCATTTCTATTGGGGCAAGAGACCATTAACAAAGACCTCAACAACAATGATGAGGTCTTTTTTAATGAATTAAGTTCAACAATTAAAGGCGCATCTTGGAGCAATTACGATACTACACTTGCTCAACTCAATGATGCCATATACCGTTTTGATCTAAAGAAAGACAGTTGCTCATTAAGTTATTTATATGCCCTAAAAGCAAGATTTCAATGGGCAGAAGGAAAAACAGACTCTTCGCTTTATTCATTTATTCAAGCTTCAAAATTCGATAGTCCTACCTGTCCAGACTCAAATCAATATTACCTCTATAATTCTTGGACAATCTTTTATCTCTATGTTGGTGAAACAGCATTAGGAGATTCAGTAAGTACAATAGCATTACAAGCAGCCCAAGATGGAGAACTCAAAGAGTACGAGCTCAATGTGTTGACGAATCGAGCGATTCTATTTTCAAATGATGGGCAAACGGATAGAGCGATATCCATCATGAAAAGAATACAGGTTGAAAGTGAGCAACATGGGTTCCAATACCATATTCGATCAAGCCTTCAAAATCTGGGAGCTTTTTATCTCATGAAGTCAGACTACGATAGTTCATTTTACTACTTGAACTTATTGAAATCTAAGTTTGATGAAAATACTCCATACAATTTGAAGATGGATTATTACAACAATCTGGGAGTTATCTATGAAGAATGGGGACAACTTGAAAACGCAAACCTTTATTATTCAAAAGCTATAGAGATTGGTAGAGAGCACTATGCAACTAGTGATTTGCTGGTGTTTTTAAGGAACAAATCCTCTATTCTTTATCAGCAAGGAAAGTTTAAAGAATCGAGAGATGTTTTAAAAGAACAGGCTGAATTAAAGGATAGCCTATTGAGTCTGGAGAAGATCCAGATTATGAAGGAGCTTGAGAAAGAATATGAAAGTAGCAAGCAACGAGAACGGATAATTCAGCTTGAAAACGATAGGCTGGAAAATGAATTGAATCTTGAGCAAACAGGCAGAACTAGAGACATTGTTGCTTTGGGTCTTTTTATCGTTTTGGTTATAGCCATTGCGTTGTATAGAAGGCTGAAATATGTTCGTAAGTCGAAGTATTTAGTTGAAAGAGCAAAGAAAAGGTCCGATGATTTGTTATTAAATATTCTTCCTGTTGAGGTAGCTGAAGAATTGAAGGTCAAGGGTAAGACGCAAGCACGATACCATCAAAGAGTCTCAGTACTCTTCACCGATTTTGAGAAGTTCACAGAGTTTACTCAACTTCTTAGCGCTGAAGAGCTGGTAGAAGAAATCGATGGCTGTTTCAAAGGGTTTGATGAAATCATGAGCAAGCATGGTGTGGAAAAGATCAAGACCATAGGAGATTCTTATATGGCTGCAGGAGGTGTGCCATTAGATAATGAAGGGGCTGCAGAAAGGACTATCCTCGCTGCGTTAGAGATGCAGGTATTTCTGGGTAAGCGCTATAATGAGCGAATTGAAAAAGGACTTCCTGCATTGCGCATGCGTTCAGGAATTCATACGGGCACAGTTGTGGCTGGAATAGTAGGGGTTAAAAAATTTCAATACGATATCTGGGGTGATACTGTGAACACGGCATCAAGAATGGAAAGTTATGGTGATGTAGGCAAAGTGAATATCTCTGGTACCACCTATGAGTTGGTAAAAGCCAATCCGAAATTCAAGTTTGAAGAAAGAGGATTGATAGATGTAAAAGGAAAAGGGGAAATAGAAATGTATTACGTGTCTTTAGTTAATTCTTAAAGATCGCGTCTTCCTTTTTTTGCTTCTTCGTAGTCGGGTTTGTCTAAGAGCTCCTGATAGTTAGCAGGAGAATAAGGTTTAAGAAATACGGTCCAATAGGCTTTTTGAGTCATGCTATCGTGATGTATTACTTGTTTTTGATATTGCCAATTTTGAAAAACACTTATTGAAATAAGTAGAGTTATTATGAATACGGCAGGTTTTCCAGAAAACGATTTGCTTCCATCGATATATGTGAGAAAGGCCCCCAAAGGAATAGAAAGAACTGCGTAAAAGTCTATCATTGGTCTTGAGCCAAAGCTGCCACCATACCACCAACACCACCAAGCATAGGTTACAAAAATTGCTGTTGCTGCCATTAACCCAATGCTTAGGCTTAATGCCTTCTTCTTTTTCCACAATGCACCGATACCAACTAGAGCTAAAATCATCAGCGGAGAGTAGATAAACCACCCTTTTCTATATGAAAACAGGCCTTCTATAATCTTTGAATCTGACCAGAAAAACCCCTCGTCTGCGTAGGAATAAAAGATCCAATGATCTGTTACTACCTTCCAGTAAAGCATTTGAATAAATAGAATAAGAAAGGCACAAAGGGCCATCAAAAACCAGTGTGTCCAAATTATGACACGTCTATTTACAATAATGTAATTGGATAAGTAAGCCATAAACGCTAAAGGAATGAGCGCATTTACCGGGCGAATTAATACGATTAATCCGCTGGTTATGCCCATAACAACCGCAGATTTTAATGTCGGATTGTCTTTGTATTTAAAGAGGTAGTATAGAAAGATTGCCGATAACATGAAGGAGTGACCATGGCTCATAGCTCCGCGCCAAACGGTGTAGTGCAATAAATTCGTGCCAAGAAAAACAATCGCAAGAACAGCTGCTGTTACCTTGTCAGAGTAAAAACGCAAGAGAACTTTTCGCAGAAACCAAATCCCAATAAAGATGTTGATGAATGATCCCAAGATCAGAGCGACTCTATAAGGCGTGCTGTAGCCATCAGCAATTTCAGGGTTGAAGAGTGAAGTCGCTCCATGGGCAATGAAAAAATAGGGGGAGTACAAAATGGCCATCCCCGAGGTCATTTTTAGATAGGGGTTTCCATTTGGTGCTTTTTTAGTTCGATAGAGTTGATGTTCGCGTAGATCTACTTTCCATTCTTTTTGGAGTTTGATGTCATCGTAAATGAACAAAGCGGGTAGATAGGTGTAGTACAAGGTTACGTCCCATTCAATCACTTTAAAACCAGGTTGTTTTTGTCCGTAGGGTTTAGAAATAATAATCCAGGCTAAAGCAAAACAAGCTAATAACCAGAATAAGTTTTTTGATGTCAGTTTTAAATTCAATGAATTACAAATGGGTTTCAACAAAAAAAGGGATTAATCATTAATCCCTTTTTATAAATCTTGCTCGACAGTATTATATTGTCATTTCTGGTACTTCGCCATCAATGATTAATAAGCCCTCAGTCTTTTCTTTTATTTCCTCAACAGATACTCCCGGGGCTCTTTCTTTCAAAATGAAACCACCTTCAGGATTAACTTCCAAAACAGCTAAGTCTGTAACAATTTTCTTAACACAGTTTACTCCAGTAATAGGCAACGAGCATTGCTTCAATAACTTAGATTCTCCTCGCTTGTTTGCATGAGTCATAGCAACGATAATGTTCTCAGCACTGGCAACTAGATCCATTGCACCGCCCATTCCTTTTACCATTCTTCCTGGGATTTTCCAGTTGGCAATGTCTCCATTTTCTGAAACCTCCATTGCGCCCAATACAGTCATTTGTACATGTTGACCTCTGATCATGGCAAAGCTTGTTGCACTGTCAAAATAAGAAGCTCCGTCCATGGCAGTGATGGTTTGCTTACCCGCATTAATCAAGTCTGCATCTTCTTCACCTTCAAACGGAAAAGGACCCATTCCCAAAATTCCATTCTCTGACTGAAATTCCACATTGATGCCTTCAGGGATATGATTTGCAACTAAAGTTGGAATACCTATGCCTAAGTTAACATACCAGCCGTCTCTCAATTCTTGGGCTATTCTTTTGGCAATACCGTTTTTATCTAAGGCCATTTTATTTTGTTTTCAAGTGTGTCAAAAATAATGTCTGTATGCGTGTAAGTATCATTCAAATGGTAAATTTTCAATTTACTCATACTCGATACTTGTGGGTTTCAATTCTGCAATTGCAATTTCATGAACTTTTAGATTGAAAGCTTGATTTTCCTTATTCCAAAAGAAGACTTTGAACTCTACAGCATCATCCGTGTTAGAATAAGTAAGAGGAAGAAATACTTTTTGTTCTTCATTATAGTTTAAGAAAAGATTACGCAATCGTATTTCTTCATAAAAGGTAATCTCACCATTCTTGTCTGTGGCAGATATTCCCAATATTCCCCTGAAGGGTTTTTCAGAACTTGAAAGTGTGGCAGAAATGAATAATGAGATAGTGTTATCGATAGAGTCAAATGACAGCGTGGCTAAGTTTGTAAACCCTTCTATGTTTGAAATGGGATCAGGATAATAAACACCGACAATTTCGTCTTTCCTTTTATGCTTTAATCTCATAAGCGTCATTTCAGACTCTACATCTAGCTTGATTGATTGGTATTGCTTACTGAAGTGTGCGCTATCATAAAAATTAACCAGTATCATTTCTTGTGCTAGATCGGGATACTCCTTACTTTGAAGAAATGAGCTTTTGTCTTGTTCTTTGATGTTCAAATACTCCCAACATTTTTGTCTTAAATAATAGCCTCCAACAGTTGTGTTGTTTTTTATGACAGATTCAAAAAAATGAGGGTTTATCTGTTCCGTATTCCACTTAAAAGCACTGGCGTGATTCAGTGAACTTACCTTAACAAATTGATAGCCAAACGGAAGGACTAGAATAGTAGCGATTGCAATTTTTAAAGATTCTCTTTGTTTTAATCTGTCGAGCGCAAAGCTTACTAATAAGAGTAAAAGAAATGGCCAATACAAAATGGCTCTGTCTAATGGTGTGGGGATAGAAAAAAACAGGTTAGCAATAGGGTAGAATAAAAAGCACCCTAATCCAATCAGGCTCAAAACTTGTAACTCTCTTGGCTTATCGTACCGATAAACAATGATCATTAGAAGTACCAAAATGAAGAAATAAAACCAAAGGGTATAATCAAAACCTATTGTACTAAAGAATGCTTCGTTAAGAGATGAAATTGAACCTTTAAAAAAGCCTTCCGAAGCGTAATAAAGCTCTCCTTTTGATTTAAGCTTGTAAGACAAGGCAATTGCTCCAGCTATCGGCATTCCTTCCCAAAAAAT
>JAOARK010000230.1 GCA_025210575.1 Schleiferiaceae bacterium | reverse complement strand
TAGACATGTTGTCTTTAAATTCACCTGGAGATACACCATGTACTTGCGAGAACGATCGGTAGAAATGAGAGATGGAATTGTAGCCGACTTCAAAGCCAATTTCTTGCATGCTCATAGTTGTAGTTTTAATCAATTCTTCGGCTTTTTCAATTTTTACTTTGTTGATGAAATGTGTGCTAGACAATCCCGTTAAGGCCTTTATCTTATTGTGCAATTGCGAGCGACTTATTCCAGCTTCTTCACATAATTGAGGCACCTTAAAATCAGAGTCGCTTAAATGCGCTAAGACTATTTCACGAATTCGTACAACAAATTCATCTTCGGCTGGTGCTTCTGGCGTTACTTCAATTTCGGTAATATTGGCATATCGTGCTCTTAATGCCGCCCGAGCCTTAATGATATTCTTTAAGATGAGCTTTAATTCTCTTTTGTCAAAAGGTTTAGGTAAGTATGCGTCTGCACCAAATTCCAATCCTTGTAGTTTAGAATCTACATCGGCTTTAGCTGTGAGCATCACAATTGGGATATGGTTGGTTAATTCATTATTTTTTAATTCCTGCACCAGTTGAAAGCCATCTTTTTTTGGCATCATAACATCTGAGATAATGATGTCTGGTTTTTGTTCTAAAGCATTTTGAACGCCTATTTCACCATTTAAAGCATGAGAAATTTGATAGTCACTTTTTAAGAGGTCTTTTAGATAATTGGCTACATCTACATTATCTTCTACCACTAGAATTCGGTCTTTGTTCGAGCCAGTTGATTCGGTGGTTACATTGATTTCTGGTGTATGGTTTAGAGTTTCTATTACATAGGAATCAAAATCTTCAGTTGATGCGTGGGAAATAGGAAGGGCAATAGAAAAGGTGGCGCCCATATTCTCCTGACTTTCTACTTTAATATTTCCCCCCATCAATTTTACGAGCTGTTTGGTATAGGTTAAACCAATCCCTGTTCCCTCGCCTTCGCGGACGGTACTTTCGACTACTTGGTAGAATCGATTGAAAATAAGTTCCTGTTTTTCTTTAGGGATGCCAACGCCAGTATCCATTATGGTGAAATTCAATTGTTCAGATACATCCAATGAAATTTCAACAAGGCCATCTTGTGGCGTAAACTTAAAGGCATTAGAAATAAGATTTATAACAATGCTCTGCCACTTATCTGGATCAAGGTCAAGCTCAAATTGATCTTGTGTAGAATTAAATTTTTGCGATATGCCTTTTTCATGAAACATAGAATGAAAAGACTCAAAAAGATATTTGGTAAACCCAATCACTTCAACCCGTTGTGGCTGAAGTTTTAATTCCCCTGATTCTAACTTTCTTAAGTCTAAGATCTGATTTACTAAATTGAGCAGGCTCTTGCTATTTCTAGAGATCACCTGACCATCTATTTGAAGCGCAGCATCATTTTCTTCTTTGAGTTTTTCGGCAAGACCGCTTATAACTGTTAATGGTGTTCTAAACTCATGAGAGATATTGGTGAAAAAACTCGATTTTGCTTTATCTAGTTCTTGTAATTTTTCTTTTTGTGATTCGATTCTATTTTTCTGTGCGGCCAATAGTTTATTGGCTTTGGTCTGGCGTTGGTAGAAAAAGATCACGACAAATGTGATAATTACGAAGCCTATTAAAGCCATCAAAAATATATTCTTCCGAGAACGCTGCTGAGCGACAGCTCGATCATTTAAGAAGGCTATTTCCTGTTTTTCTTTTTCAAACTGGTTAGAAGATTCTAAGATGGCCAAACGCTGTGCCAGCTGGTTGTTGTATACAGTATCTCCAAGAGTGATGGATTTTTGTAAGTATGAAAGTGCCTTTTTTTCATCATTTAGTTTTTCGTTGGTGAAGGAGAGCCACTGGTAAATATCAACAATCTCTTGTCGGTTTCCTGATTGATCCGAAACGGCCAAAGACTGTAGCAACAAATCATTTGCTTTCTTGAATTCTCCATTCAAAAAAGCCACTCTTCCAAGCCCAAGAAGACTCATAGATGTGAGCCTTAATGCGGTGCCATCTTTTGTTATGGAATAGCATTTTTGATAATGAACTTCTGCAGAATCCAATAAGTTAAAATGCTCATACAATTTCCCTAGATAGAAATTAGATGTTATTTCACTGTTGTGATCCAATTGCAGATTCAAGTAGTAACTCTTTACTTTTACACTCGGATCCCCATATTCCTGCTTGAACCATTCTATCTGATTATCCATTTTGCGGGCACTAGGATTTTCAAAGTATTCTGGAAAGGCTTCTTTTTTTATCCTTAAAGCTGTTTCTAGTTCTTTGATTGCTTTTTCTGGGTTCTCAATAGACTCATATATTTCTGAAAGTCCACGATGGCATACAATAACAACCATAGGGTCTTGGTGGTACAAAGATTCAGAGGTTTCTATACTTTTTATGAAGTAAGTGTAGGCATCGTAGAAGTAACCTTTCTGTCTGTGTGCATGTCCAATTAAACTATAGACCAAGGCCACTTTTGCAGTGTCCTTGATTTTTGTGAAATAATCTATGCTTTGGTGGTAATAATCAATTGCCAGATCTAAGTTCTTCGCTTCCGATGCATTATTTCCGAGGTTGTAATAAACGCCTCCAGTAGAGTAGTCGTCCCCTATGGACTTAAAAGATTCAACTGATTTCAAAAAGAAAACTTCCGCGTTCTTAAAATCCAGTAAGTACTTGTAATTCCGGCCAATGCCATTGTAACACTTAGCGATAAATTCAATATTGTCTGTTTCTTGGAAATACTCCAAGGCTTTTGAATAATTGATTATCGAAGAATCTCTGACACCTTGTTCTGAGTAAATATTCCCTAAAGCAAAGTGCGCTTCAGCAAAAAGCTCTAAAAAGAGATTGGCATTGGATGTTTCAACAAACTCTAAGAATCTGGACTTTGCAATTTCTTTTTCTCCAAGACAGTCAAAAGCTTTGGTGCTTAATAATCGAAATGTTAAACTGTCTTTTATGGAAAACTTCCGGAAATCAAGATTTGAAACGATTTGAATGACGCTATCGGGTTGATCACAAAAAACAGTCTCTAATTCCTTTTTTAATTCAATTAAGGAACTGTTAGATTTTTGGGCATATCCAGCAAGGTTGTATAGCAATAAGAATAAAACGAAAACCTTGAAAGATAGATGCACTCTCTTATTGTTTCAGTTGCTCAACGGTAAAAAGGCCATCGCTTAATCCTTGGTTTAGTTTAATGTTAGTCATGGTCATTTCCGTTTTGTGCTTTTTCTTAATGGTTTCCATAGACACTTTATCGGCAACCCAAATTCCAGAAACTTTTATGTGGTGGTAATTCGCTTCTTTAACTTTTTCCATTTTCGAATTATAGTAATCCGTTTTAACGGGAAAGTAATTTGTTTTATCAATGTCCATCACCAATTTACCATACTCAGGCTTGGGTGCTTTTGGAATAAACTCTACACGGTATGCACTTGCCGTAGTTTCCAGCAATTTAGCGGTGTAATTATCGGCATACCCAAAATTGGCCATATCGTTAATAGAAAAATCACTCTTATTAAAAGCATTGCTTTCTGCGAGGTTAGTCATTTTTTTAGGTTTCCCAAACATGGGTAAGTACACATAGATTTCGCCTGTAGGTAAAGAAAGTGTGGCGATACCAGAATCACCTTTGGGAGCTACATAACGGAAGAGTTTTGTACTTGTACCTTTCTGCAGCAATTCAGCTTCCTTGCTACTTTTTTTTCCCGACTTTAAGTTAATCAGCGTCATTTCTATGTGTACGCTTTTGTCTTTTACCTTGCCTAGCGTAGCATCTAATTTCTTGGCTATGGCCGATGCATCTTGCGCTGATGCATTTATTAAAAAGACAATGGTAGAGCAGAGGAGAAGGAAGTATTTCATGAAAATCTATGCTTTGTTTACACTCTGCAATAACTTACGTTTTTTGCCCAATAGCAAGACTGCTGGCAATAAAGTTAAGGCGCCCATGCTACTACCCAACATGCTCAGCGCAATCAAGATGCCGAAATACACCATGGGCATTAAATCTGAAAAAATGAGAATTAAAAATCCTGCTGAAACAGAAATGAAGTTGATCAAAATGGCCTTACCCGAAATCATAATCGCTTCTTCAACGGCATTGTTTAACTCAAACTCACGGTGCAGTGCATCGTTAAAATTGCTGATGTAGTGTATGGCGTAATCGATACCAATACCCATAGCGACACTTGCTACAAGAACGGTAACCACATTTAGAGGAATTCCCGTAAGGCCCATAACTCCATAAAGTATGGCTATAGTCGCGATAATAGGTATGCTGGCATAAAGCCCTTCTCTTAACGATTTAAAAATGAGACTTACCAAAGCTATGACCAGCAATACGGCTACAATTAAACTGGTCAATTGGCTGCGCACCAAGCTCTTATCTAGATGTTGCTTCACAGAGGGCATTCCTGTAAT
>JAOARK010000229.1 GCA_025210575.1 Schleiferiaceae bacterium | reverse complement strand
CCTTCGCCATTGTAATCGGTATTGGAAGTTTTTCCTGTTATTTTAACATAGACCGTATCACTCCAAATAGAGCAAACACCATGTGACACTTTGGCCCAATAATATCCAGTTACCATCGGCAATGTGGTATCTGAACCGATTGGCAATAGCGCACCATTGTAATACCAAGAAACTTCTTGAATCTGAACAACCTGAGGAACGTAAAGTTCTAACCCATTATTTCCTAATATTACAAAACTTTGCCCTATTGAATCTACACTCACACTGACCATAATTACAAAACCAGTATTCAAGTCCTTTACGGAATAAACAATGGAACTATCCGGATCTAACCAGGCTGTTGCTGAATTTGGGTTAGAAACCCCATGTGAAGGCGTCCATAACAGGTTGGTTGTATCACCTTGAATATTGGCTTGTACCCCAATACCTTTACATGAGTTATAATAGGCTTTAGAATGGATTGGGCCGTTGGCATTTACTTTTATTCGCACTCCAATAGAAGTTCTCCGAGGAATGTTACACGTGTCTAACAGAAAACCATCAAAACTCAAATATTTGTAAACATGAGAAAGTCCAGAGGGAACAAAGCCAGTATCTGGCCTGAAAAAAATGTTTGTACTTGTTAGTAAGGGATTAATAAAACTACCCGATGCTGATGAGAAATTCATGCAGCTATTTCCCACACAATTTCCAGCTCCAGAGAAATTAGTGTCTAGCAAATCTCCAAAACCTTCAATTCCAACATCTACGGGAAGATTATTTATCAATAAGGTGGAGGAAGCTATTAAATCAAAACCAAGGGTGTCGGTCTCGTTCATTTCAAAGTCATAGTTCGCTCCATTTTGAGCATAGCTTGCTTGACCATAAATGTTGCTTAGTGTAAAATTTGGAGGTGAAACAGCATTATCAAATACTATTGGAACATCTCTTAAAGTTTCTGCCGTCAACGCGCCATTGGTATAAGAACGAACTCTAACTCCAACCACATACCAACCAACCGGGGCATTAGTAACAGTTATCAATCCTGTTTTATTATCAATGGTGGTTGGCACGTTCGTACCAAAAGGAAAGGAAGCGCTGTAATTACTCTTATAGGAAACACTTGTGAATGCACCATTTTGAACATTAGTATTTGGAGCTGCAAGATCAATGTAAATAGAATCTCCAATGTCAGGGTCGAAAGCTGAATGATTGAGGAATGTTGAGGTACCCGCGATACCTGACAGAACAGGAAAATTTTGAAATCGAGGAGAGCGCTCTACTCCTGGATACATTCTTGCGTTTATAGCAAATGAATTACTTCCTCCTGAATGATTAATGTTATCTAAGGATATGGGCCTGCAGCACGTACTATGAGAAAAATAGTAACCAGAAACAGGAATAGGCATAAGCACTTGAATGGTATCTTGAAAAACATAAGCATCAGCGCCAAATCCTATACACCCTAAAGAAATTGTTGCCACGGGAAGTGAATCGACTAATGGCAACATTAAGGTTCCGGATACTGTAGCATTGGTCTTTACTGGCAATTGCAATCCAACCCCTAAACCTGTATTTTCTCGATACAGAATGGTAGTTAACAAATATCTCCCTTGATTGTCAATTTTATCAAAATACAATTCTCCTCCCAACAAATGGGTTGCCTCAACTTTTATGAAGCTTGATAAGAGTAAGAGAATAAATAGTACTTTTTTCATAAATCGAATGGATTACTCAGAGCAATTGATTGGGTTCAAAACTAAAAAACCACACTCCCTTTCAAACGGGTAATGAGTTAAGGGTTTAATGAAAAATAGGAGGCCGAAGCCTCCTATTTAGAATCTAAATTGTTTAAGTTATTTGACAATGAGCTTGCCGGTGGTCACCGAAACATCTGAGTCAATCTCATAAATGTAAATTCCACTAGCTAGATCAGAAACGTCAACTTTGTCATTTCCTATAACCTCTTTGCTCATCATTAATTTTCCATTGATATCTAACAACCTGAATTGCGCTTTACCTTGAACGTCAATATTTAAAAATTCATCTACAGGATTTGGATAAAACTTTACATCAAAACTTTCTTCTTCTAAACTTAGCCAAGAGCTGAATTTGAAATTGGCATAAGGGTATGCTCCCTGAATAACCTGACCATTCTCTACATAGCTACCAGCTGCAATTAATAGCAACCCATCATCTGAGTTAAATGGCAATGATTGAGGACTGAAAAGAACGGTTTGTGCAAAGTCTGTATTCACAACCACCTCATGAGGTATTCCGGGAGCGATAACCTGATTAAAACCAGAGGCACGCCACACAAAATCCGAAATTTTTACAGCCGAAATGGTTCCTACAATGGCACCTTGCGCTTTTAAGATAACAGTTACTGTTGCTGCAGTTTTATTGGCAGCTGAATCTGGAAATACCAATTCAATATCCTCAAGCGTATTTCCACTTTGATTCAAGACAAAAGTGAAATTACTGGATCCGGCTTGCGTGTTTATCGCTGAACCCTGGTCATTGCTGTTGCTTGCTTTTAATGAAACTAATGCCTTTACCGTATCACTGTAAATAATACATAATCCATTCGTAATGCTTGCCCAGTAATTACCAGTTACATCTAAAGGAATGGAATCTCCTGTTGCAGGTAACACCGAACCATTGTAATACCAGGTTACCGTTTGACTAGGATCCAATGTGGGAGCGATCAGTTCTGCTCCAGTGTTCGTCAAAACAAATGAGGACATTCCCAACGAATCAACCAATACTGTTACATTAATCGCATCTCCAGAAGGCACATGTGTTACGGTATAGGTCATTGAACTATCCGGATCTAACAAAGTAGTTGCTGAGTTAATATTAGCTACTCCATGGATTGGACTCCATACAATATTATTGGTATCTCCTTGAATGTTGGCATGCACCCCTGTGCCTTTACACGATTGATAAGTGGGCTGCGAATAGATAGAACCGATTGAATTTACTTTGATGTAAATACCAATAGAATTCAATCTTGAAACCCCACAACTATCAGCTACACCAGAGCTAAAAGAAATAGTTTTATGCACAGCTTGATTTGTTCCATTTACAAAACCCGTATCGGGCACAAACTTAAATTCGGTGTTGGTTATTGCCGGGTTAATAAAACTCCCGGTAGTTGAAGTGAAGTTTGCACAATTGTTCCCAACGCAATTGCCAAAACCAGCAGCATTATTAGTCAATAAATCTCCATACCCTAACAACGAAACATCTATGGGCTGACCACCAACTAAAGCGTTAGAGCTTGCAGATAAGTCAAACTTAAGCGTATCATTTTCGGTCATTTCAAAGTAATAATTCGGTCCATTTTGGGTATACGTGGCTTGGCCTCCAATATTACTTAGAGCGATTGCTGGAGGGGTTTGCGCATTCTGAAATTGGAATGGTACATCCCGTCTAATAATAGATGTAAGCACACCATTGTAATAAGAGCTCACTTTTAATCCTACCGTGTAAATTCCTAAAGGTGCACTACTCACGCTTAATATTCCCGTCAACGGATCTATAGATGTTGCTACGGCAGTTCCAAAAGGCTGATCTTTTGAGTAAGCCGAATCAAAAACCACAGGAACGTTGTTGTTCGTAAACGGAGGTGCAAACTCTACATAGATGGAATCACCAGCATCAGGGTCATAAGCAGATACATTAAAGATTTGGTTAATACCTGTAACCCCTGCCGTGT
>JAOARK010000228.1 GCA_025210575.1 Schleiferiaceae bacterium | reverse complement strand
CTTTTTTACCTATGCTCATTATTTGGGTAGTGGTTTTAGGTTACGGTCTAACTTTTACTATTAGCGGATTGATAAAAGCTTATAAAGGCGCAACTAGCGGTATCAGCCAAAGTGAAATCGTGAATTACTATGTCATCTTGGGGATATGTACTATAGCATATTTCATTTTCATATTCAGATACAAAAAGATCAAAAACGCTTTGGACCAACGTTTAGCAATGCCTCTCGTCAATAAATTAATTGAACGATCTGAATTCAGGTCTACCGCATTGACGATAGGCGCAATTTTGTTTACACTCGGTTTTATAATTCAGCTAGCAGTTGTGCTAATGACCTAGTCTTGAGGCTATGCCGCTTGAGCTTTTAATTTTCTAATCACTCGAGGAGTAATGATTTCTCCTGTTTGGATATGGTGTTCAATTCCTATGAAATAGCTTTGAAGCGATTCTTCGAAGAACTCTCTTTTTACAACCCCTACAAAGCTGGGCAATGTTTTTGAATGTACTTCAAATTCTAATCTGCTTTGATTATTAAACATAGGTTGAATGGTGATGTTAACAAACATATTTCCGGGATCAGCAGATATGTTGTGCGCTTCTGTAATAACACTGGTGTAACTCAAGTTTTCGTTGTCCAAATTGATCAATTTCTCCTTGATGAATTTAGACTCATCTCCTTCGTAGTAAGATATTCTTTCGCAATTTTCAACTCCTTCAGTATGCCAGTCTAGCAAGTAAGAACGATGCACCACAGGATTCATGTCTGCGATGTCACCGTATTTGTAAACGAGATGTTTCCATAGCTCTTGGGCTGAAACATTCATGATTCTAGAAATAGTAAAGTTTTGGGTGTTTTTTGTTTGAGTAGATGACATGACTCTTTGTTTTGTTGTGGTAACAAAACTCAGTAGAATGGCCAACTTTTAGTTTTTTTATTGGTTCAGAGATTTGGAGAATCAGGTCAAATCAAAATTATATCAATCCCCAGTCCATTGCTTTCTTGATCATGCCAGCCGAATTGTTGACTTCCATTTTTACAAACAAATTGCGTTTGTGTGTAGCTACTGTGTTTGTGCTCACAAAAAGATCATCGGCAATTTGTTGGGTGGTTAAACCTTTGGCAATGAGTTTAAGTACATCTAATTCTCTATTGGTTATTTGAGGTGTTTCATCTGATGAAGGTTTGGGCCTGGTGAGGCTTTCCAACATTTTTTCCGTTAGGTGAGGACTGAGAACTTTATGGCCTTGATGAGCGTCCTTAATGCCTTTTATCAAGGTTTCTTGAGCTGAGTTTTTAAGGAGGTAGCCCATGGCTCCTTTAGAGAATAGGTCAGTAATAATGCTGCCTTCATCATTTGTAGTTAGCATTAGAATTTTCGTTTTTGGGTACAGCGATGCAACATGACCAATGGTTTCGATTCCATCCATTTCAGGCATTTGAATGTCTAGGAGTAAAACATCAACCTTGGTAGACTTTAACAGGTCTAAAACTTCTATACCGTTATGTGCAGTTCCTACTACATCAAGGTCGGGTTCTTTATTTAATATAGCTTTAAGACCATCTAACATGATCTGATGGTCGTCTGCGATGAGTACATTAATCATGGTCCTGTGGATTTGAATTTCGTTCTATTGGTACGCTGATACTCACAAAGGTACCTTGGTTTTGATTGCTTTCAATATCAAGTGTGCCCCCTAAATGGTCGCTTCTAAAGGCGATGCTTTTTAAACCCATGCCTTTTTTCTCCTCAAGCTGGTCTTTGTCAAAACCAATACCGTTGTCCTCTATTGTGAAGTTCAGCCATTTGTTAGAATAGGTAAGTTGAATATTCACCTCTGTGGCTTGCGCATATTTTATGATGTTGTTTAGCAACTCTTGAGCTATTCTGAAGAGCATCACATTGGCGTTGTCGGTTAGGGTAATGGGCTTGCCAAAAACACTGACGTTTATTGCGAAAGAGTGTGTGTTGTTCAAGTTTTGGGTAAGATCGTTTAAGGCATTGATCAACCCAAGTTTTTTGAGTGCCTGTGGCATCATTTGGTGGGCAATTTCTCTGAGGTCATCACAGGCTTTATCGATCATTTCATAAACCTCTTCATTTTGTTGGTTTGTATTGTTAGTAGCGAGCTTTACACGAATGGAAGAAAGAAGGTTCCCTAATCCATCATGTAGATCTCTGGCAATAATGGCCCGTTCACTTTCTTGCCCTTCTAGCATGGCATTCATGGCAATGTGTTGTTGTTCTTGCTCAATTTTATTCAAGAGTAGTTGCTTGCGTTTTAACCGGTTTTGATAGACAAGCAAGCCAATAATCAGCGTAAGTAGCATTAAGCCAATGAAGAGCAACAAGAAGTTTATTTGGTTCTGTTTCTTCGTAGAACTTATTTCTTCTTTGAGTAATTGAAGAGAGAGGTTGTCTTTTTCGTACTTGATTTTAAGATCAGCTAAAGCCGAAAGATTTGACTCACTTAGCCAACTTTTTTCGTTGTTCTCCTTTTGAACCAAAAGCAGGTCATGGGCTTTTTTATAATTGCCATACAGAAGGGCGTGTTTTCTGCGGGCATTGAGAATATCGTTGGTGAAACCAAGTCTTTCTGAAATTCCTGGTACGGCTTGGGCGCTATCTAAAAGCTGCAGTGAATGGGCAAAACCTAAAGTTTTGATTTTGTGATGCAATTGGATTGTGTCTGTTCCATCCGTTGCAGCCTCAAATATTAAGTTGGCCATTTCTATCAGAACTTCAGCAATGGCGTAGCTACCTACATTACTTCTTTGCTCAAAAGATTTGGCGAAGAAATCCATGGCTGCTTCATTTTCATGGAGTAATCTATTTGCACTTCCTAAACCGAAATAGATTCTTCCAAATTCTAAGGCAGGTTCTGTATTCAATTCTTGCCAAATGGCCATTGCATCTTTGTAGTTTTCAATAGCTTTGTTAGCCATCTCTCGCTCGATGTAGGTAATTGCAATGTTATTTAGCAATACAGCTTGTCTTCTTTTATTGCCTGTCTCAATCATATACTCTAGGGATTGCCGCAAGGCTTCTTCTGCCTTTTCATAATCTCCAAACTCTAAGAGAATTGCACCTTTTGTATTGTAGGCAGTGCCTAATCCTTGCAAGTTGTTGAGCTCTGAAAACAAGGAAACGGCACTGTCAATGTAAGCGGATTTTACATCAATTTGGCTGGAGCTGATCACCCATCCCAGGGCATTGTACGCCTTAGCGGTAAGATATTTATCGTTTTTTCTTTTGGCAATGTTTAGAGCACTATTTCCATAATCCACTGCTTCTTGACCTTCATAAAGATTCAGGGCAATGTTTATATAGGTTTCGCATTTCAGAGAATCATTTTCAAGAGTGTTTGCATAAACTTTAAGGCTGTCTACAGGAAATTGATAACTGATTCCAAACAAGAGGAGTGGACCGAATAATAGGAATGACACTAAATAGATAATTCTGGTGGCGTGCATATTTAAGTTTTGTACCGATTAAAGATAGCGGCTTTAAAAGACTTGAGTTTCATTCATTCTTATGATTTGTGCATCACACAATTGTGTGAGGCAAATGATCAAATCAATGATTTCTCAAAATCACCAAATGGGGTGTAGTGATTGAAATTGAGGTGGTTGAACTTTGATCCCAGAAAGTTGAACTAATATCTAAAGCATTATGAGAACATATGGATTGATTTCACAAACACGAATACGTAGAATAAGAGAACAAGGGTACACACATCACACAGATTTGCAGATTTCCAACCTGGCCTTTGGAAATAGGTTTGCCTACATTCTATGCTCATCGCTGCTTACAATTGCATTGGTTACCACAAGCATTCCTGGGTTGCTAATTATGTTACTTGTAGCAACATTTGGTTTCATTCTCCCTTATCACCCATTTGATTACATCTATAACTACATGTTAGCGAAAGCGATGGGTAAACCAAAAATTCCACCGCGCTCAGAGCAGCTCAAGTTTGCATGCACTATTGCTTCAATTTGGATTGCAACCACCATTTATTTGTTTTTTGATGGGTTTATGATTGCAGGATATACAATGGGCGCAATGCTGTTAATCATAGCCTATTTGGTGAGCTATCTTGATTTCTGCATTCCATCTATCATTTACAAATTCTTGTTTTTAAGAAAGCAAAAAACTTCGCAAAACTTTAAATAACCTTAAATGAAATTACAATGAAAACGATTGAATTGAACACTTTACTATCGAAGATGAATACTAACCAAAATCTAAAAATGGTAAGCGCCTCACATGAAGTGAATTTTTATGAAAGTCACATTCCTGGTTCTATTAACATCACTAACACAAATGTGATTGCTAATTTTCTAAAACCTGAGGACGAGGTGGTGCTGTACTGTGAAGACCGTTTTGGATTAAGAAGTATTTGGCTGTACTTCAAATTAGAAGCGCTTGGGTTCAAGAATATTTATCGATTTGAGGGAGGTGTTGAGGAATGGAGAAGTGAACATCTACCGCTTTCAGGATGGTCTCATGCCAGACAACCCCAGATTATTACCCACTAAAACGTTTTACTTATGATGACCACAGTTTTTGAGAATAAGATTAATTCTGCTGACCTTGAAAAAAAGGTGAAGACCATGTATGAGAAGGTCGCTTTGCACCCTGAACATGAATATCATTTTGAAATGGGTAGGGCACTGGCTGAGCGACTTGGTTACCCAAAACAGGAATTGAATAAAATTCCGGAACCAGCAATAGATTCTTTTGCTGGAGTGGGGTTTTACTTCGATTTGGTATCCATAAATTCTGGAGATGCCGTTGTTGATTTGGGTAGTGGTTCTGGAATGGATGTGTTCTTGGCAGCCCAAAAAGTAGGCCCAAAGGGAGAGGTGTTTGGAATAGACATGACCAACGCTCAACTTGAAAAATCAAGAAGTTTAAGAGCGAAGCGAGACTATGAAAACACATATTTTATTGAAAGCCATATAGAGGAGTTGCCTTTTATTTCGAAGACCATAGATGCGGTAATTAGCAATGGTGTAATCAATTTGAGCAGCAATAAAATGAAGGTGTTTTTAGAAGTAGCTAGAATCTTAAAACCTGGTGGAACATTTGCTTTTGCTGATATCGTTTCAACACGAAAAATGCCAGAAAGCATTACTATGAACTCAACACTATGGGCAGCTTGTATTGGCGGAGCGATGCAGGTGAATGAATATTTCAATTATTTGGAGCATGCCGGGTTTTCTGTAGAAGAAGTAAAAGAAAATCCGTACGACTTTATTTCTAATAGCGCCAAAGGCGCTACAAAAAACTATGGGATTAGAAGTTTATCTATAAAAGCAAAAAAGAAGTAAAGTCAAGAAAGGTGGGTGAAATCCCATCTTTTTTTTATCCCAATTCAAAAGTTGTAACTCCGTAGATTTGTTTCAAGGGTAATTCTGGTTTAATACCATAGTACATTCTTGCACAATCAAAAACATGTTCACCGCCAAAGTCCTTGACCATCTCAATGCCACTTAAGTTTAATTCTGGAACATCGATCAATATTTCATGATCTGCGCAGTCTTGCATACCTGCCTTAAAAAGTTCAAGAGCCACTTCTTTATTTTCAGCAAAAAGAGGGCAGAATTTAAAATTTCGTTCCAATCTTCTCACGACAGCATAACCTGAATGCTTTTTGTTTTCTTCATAAACAAAGGCTTTCGCTGATGGATTTTGTAGCCATGCTTTCAAAAACTCAATGCGGTCAAAACCAAAGTGTTTTTTATCTAGTTCTACTACCGGTTGAAAATGTTGAGGTGTGTAAGGAAAAACATTGGAACTAAAATTGTGTTTACTAGCGATTAAGCTAAACCGCAAATTTTTGTAGTAGGATCGAAAACCACCTTTTTGATAAAAAGGCTCCATAGCCTCTACACCGTCCATTCCAATGGCCGCGCCACTTTGTAATCGGGAAATCAATAAATCTCTTCTTTTAAACCAAAGCCAATTTCCAATTCCTTTTCCACGATATTCTGGATGAACAATAAATAAGCCCATGAATCCGAATTTTCCATTGTATGAGACAATGGATCCTCCAGCAATCATTTTGCTGTCTTTAAACACGCCATAAAACCCTTTGGGGTCTGCGGCAAAATACATTTCGGCATCATTGGCTCCTGGGTTCCAGCCTTCTTTCTGAGCCCAACTTACCAAGGTCTTTAATTCTGCTAGATTAAGTTGTCTAAAGTCAAGGCCATCGAATTTTGTCATATTACAGTTAGTCTTTTAATGATTTGGGAATTGGGTGCTGTGGTGTTTCATTGGTCCAATTTACCGAGCTAATCCACCAACGGTTTTCAAAGAACAGAAGTTGATAGATGGTTATACCTCTACCTGTTTCTCCTTCACTATCCAATCCTTTAAAACTTTGTGTAACAATAGCAACATTACTATAGACCCATTCTACTTCATTAATGGAGACCTCACTGTAGCCGTTTTTATAATAGGCGTCATCGAAAATTTCCAGAAAGTCATGAAGATTGATACTCTCGTAAGGTGAAGACATAGAATCTTGCTGATGATATACCACGTTAAAACGAGCCTCCTTGATAAAGAGTTCCTCAAATGCTT